>CAJOCT010000013.1 GCA_905236725.1 uncultured Selenomonadaceae bacterium
ACGTAACCACACCGAGCATGCCTGAAAGCTCAGCTTGGGTGTAATTCGCATTGCGGCGAAGCCTTCTGAGTCTTTCGCCAAATCCTTTTAACGCTTCGGGAACTTGATTTTTCATTTCGTCCAACTCCTTTCGTTTATTTAAGAATTATTTTTTACTTTAGTGACATTATAATGCTTAAAATTCATAAAGTCAACTAAAAATTTTAAGAATTTTTTCCGAAAAAATTTAATAAATGAGATTCAAAGTGCTATAATATGCGAGAAAACAATAAAAAGTCCAAAAACATCATAAAAATGGAAAGGAATGAATATGCAATGCGCTCACAAACTGAAGTCGCACGATTATTAGGTGTGCGTCCGACAACAGTAAGCAAATGGGAAAATGGCGTAAGTAAACCTCGCGCTGATAAGTTGCCTAAAATTGCCGAATTGTATGGTTGCACAATCGAAGAATTACTTGCAGATGTGCCAGTGAAATAAAACAAACAGCAAAAAAATAATACAAATCGCTGAAGAACTTACGGATTTGGCGAAAACGAGTATGCCAAAACTAAGGGACGGCAAAGTTGTACAAAGAGAGACGTTTGAAAACGGAATATATCGACGCGAGACGGTATACGAAAATACCCGCTATATCGCGGAATATGATTTCCGTAGCAGGGAATGTAGATTTTTAAATTATTGAAGTAATATGATGAAGTTGCCTCTTTTGCTTGAAACATATTGCAAGGTAAGTTATCGACATCGCCATAGAAATTGATTTCGTCATCTTCGGACACTTCGATTTCTTTTGCGTCGCACCAATGATCTTGATCGCAACCATACAACGGTTTGCAATAATAGCATTCTTTGCAATAGTTCACTTTCAACACTTCCTTTCGTTTTTTATTTGCCGTCTTTAACTTACATTCATATTTTACCACTCTTAAGACTTATTGCCAAGAAAATTTTTTTTAAAATTTTAAAGAAATTCTACTTTCTGTAACATTTTTCCTGTTCTGCCGAGAAACACTCAAACTGCGTTCCGCTGTTCCGGAAAAAGATAATGCGAAACGCAGCCGAGCGGGAAAGTGTGATATGCTATGCAGCAGAGCTGCGCACCAGCAAATCTACGGTTGAGCCGTCGAGATAAAGGAACTCACGGGCTTCACCTTTTGGCGTTTGCACTTTTTCCCAAATTCCGTGATGATTTGTCTTGAACTTGTATTTATTGGCGCAAAGGTTGAACTCTTCTATGCTGTCGAAATGCACACGCTTGATGAATAAAGTGACAGGATAGAAAGTCACCTTGCAACTGTCAATGTCCTTAACTCTTTTGTCTTTGATGTAGCCGATGACCTCAGGCAACTTCATTATGTCGGAGTTGTCCTCGACGTGTGGTATGCTAACTGTGGAGAAACCTGCGCCTGTCAATTCTTTGGACGCTAAACTTAACAGTCTGAGTTGCTCGTCAAGCGGTACTGCCTTATGTTCGGCAATACGAATAAGCATTTGAGCCTTCTGCAAAGAGACCTGCGCGGACGATCCGGGAGATTTGTAATCTTCAGTGACTTCTGCTTCGGGAAAATTCACGCCGTACTTTTCTACAAGCCAATCTTTGAACTCATCGGCTTCGAGTCTGTCAACAATGTTAAGCAATCTTGCGAGACCTGCTTCATTGACAAAGTTCATTTTCACGCCGCCATGTTTATTTTTATGTACTACGGCAATTTTCCTTTTGTCGCAGTCATTCAACTTTTTGAGATACCTGCCGAACTGAACAAATTTCAGTACCTTACTGCAGACATCGCTAAAAGACCACCAGCGTTTGCTGTCAATGTTCGTCAAACGTAACGCCTGACCCTTGTAATCCACGTTTTCAATCTTGTACATTCCAATTACCTCTCAATCTCTATGCCTTTTAACTCTTCTCTGAATAAACGCTCAAACTCTGCACAGTCGTGAAATACGACGTTGCCACTCGGAAAAGCGTCGTAAACGCATTTGTCGTTAATTGTGACAACCGCTCCACCGTAGTCTTGCCATTCATTCTTATAGAACGACTTCAAATCATACGCCGCATGGTGCGCTGCTTCTTTGAGTGATTTGCACTCCACTGAATAGCTGACGGAGTACGGGTCTTTGTATCTTTTACCTTCTAACGATTTGTCATAGCAGTACGATTCAAACAGAATTTTCAATATGCTCACCTCCTGCCTTTGTTTGATTAAGCCACCTTTTGCATTTTGTACTTCCAGCCGTAGATCGTAAAGATTGGCGTGTACCACGGCTTATCAAACTTCTCACGGGTTAAAGTGTTTTGCTGAAAAACTACAGCAGGTATGCCGTACAGACTGAGCTGAATATACGTCATATGAACACATCTCGCGTCAAGATCAGCGGCGATAACCAATGCTTGTGTACACGGATTTAAACCGTATTCGCGCAGAGCGTTTAAGCAACCGAAAATCATAGACCCTCCACCGCAACACGGTTCATTTACAGTCACAAAGCCTTTTTCCTTAATTGCTTGTTCGGCTTTGTCGATACCAACCAATATTTTACCCGACATATCGCTGACAAGTTGCGGCGTGAAGAACTGAGATTTCCACTCATCTTGAAAATCCATAGAGTGAAACAATTCGCCAAGCACATCAACGTATTTACCTTGAACGCTGCAAGTATCTTCCAACTCCATTGTCAACTCAGCAAGCAACTGAGGGAAAATCATACGCTCAGGCTTATTGTATTTGTTGATAACTCTTTTGTATTCAGTCTCACGAGCGTCAAACGTTTCTTTGTCGGTAGAGATAAAATAAGAATCTGAATTGCTGATTGATATGGCAGTAAGTTTCAAAAAATCTGTAAAGACTTCCCACTTGCTGTAATTCTGCGCGGCTTTGTCGAGTAATTTCACAAACTTGTTTCTGTGGTCTGAATCGACAACGACTTTAGTTGATTTTTTCTTAGCCATTCATATCACGCTCATCTCGCTATACACACTCGACGTAGTTAAGATTGTTTTCATTAAGCAAGTCTACTACGTCATCATAGGTGACTTCTGTGCAGTAACCGTGAATCTTCAAGACGTTTAAATCCCACTCATCATTTTCAGGCAAGTCTGTTTCGACTTCAAAATCACTGCCGTGTTCCAAAATATCTTTCCTTAATGCGATCCATTCAAGCTGATTGACTAAGCGATTGCTACTTTCGTTATCAAGACTTTTCGTGTCAACAATGAAATCGATACGCTGTTTTTGCGCAGGTTTGTCATCATCGTAACCTTCGTATTTACGCTGACAGGAAATTGAAGGCAAACTCCAAAGTTCGTCACGCACAACAGGATTTTCAATGTCATACATTTTGATATACCTCAATAATCTGCTGAATTTGCCTATAAAGGAGGTGATGAAAAGACAGCAATTATTCTTTGAGGTTAAGAGTTAAGAGTTAGAAAAAGGTGGTAAATTGAAATGAGTATGACTGTGTATGAGATTGCTGAACTTAATCGGAAAAACATTGATCAAGCGATATGTGATTACGGAGCGCACACGACGGCGTTGAAGATACTTGATGACGTGAGTGACGACTTCATTGAAAAACTTGCGTATGACGCAGCTGAGGCGAAATATCCTTTGTACTGTTTGCTGAGCAAGTCACCTGCGTGGAATGATGATTTGCAAGCGTTGGTGATTAACGGGACGCGGACGCATAATCCTAACGAAACAGTCTTGAAATTGTTGGGGCAGCAGATTTTTGATAAAGTTGAGTCCAGCTATTATCTTCGCATGGCGTTGGCGTATTTTACGAATTTAAAGGCTTCTCCTGAGGACAGAGAAGAGTACATTAAGGCGATAGTCAGGCTTGCGCCGGACGCTTACAAGCCGAACAAGAAAAAGAGCAGAATTTTCAAAGGTTTGTGTGACGCACTGGGCGTAACGGACAACACGGCGGGGTCGGAATTTCAGAAGTTATTCGCGCAGTTTGCAGATGAGTTGTCAACGAAGAAATTGGACTTCAAGCTGTTTGTCTCGATAAATCCGGCGCATTTTATAACGATGTCCAACCCTAAAGCGGATACGAGAGGTGAAATGCTGACGAGTTGTCATAGTTTTAATACCTCGAATTACGGTTACAATAACGGCTGCAGTGGATATGCCAGAGACGATGTGACGATGATTGCGTTTACGGTATATAACCCCAACAATGCAGAAGAACTTAACAATAGTAAGACTTCGAGACAGTTGTTTATGTACAAAGTGGGTAACGGCGTTTTGCTCCAGAGCCGTATGTACAACAGCAGAGGCGGCACTAGCGGAGTGCAGAAGGATTCACGGCTGTACAGGGATTTGATTCAGAGAGAAATATCGGAAGCGGAAGGTGTGCCGAATCTGTGGAAAACAAAACCGTACAATGAACAGTCTGAGTGTACTATAAGTCCCTCATCAGTTTTCGGCGGTTACCCTGATTGGTTGCATAGAAATTTTGCGGCTCGTATTTCAATTCGTGCGGACAAAGCCTACAGTTTTACAGGTTTTAAAGTAGGTCGCGCAGGATTGTGTGTGATATGCGGTGAGCCGATCAGTGAAGGGCTTTACTGTGATGAGTGTTCGAGGAAAAGACGTTGTCACCATTGCCATGAACTTCACAACAGAGCGGATATGGTGGAAACATACGACGAGTACGGCAATGTAGTAATGGTTTGTGCGAATTGTTTACGCGAACACTATTTCTGCTGTGAGCATTGTGGCGAGTATCATCATATTAGTACGGCTGTAAGCACGGCTTACGGATATGATGTCTGTCAGAATTGTGCGGAGTCGAATTTCATAAAGTGCTCGGTGTGCGGAGAGTGGCATTTTTCTTCTGGGATGCGCTATATGGAGGAATTTAATGAGTACGTTTGTGACGACTGCTTTAACGAAATGGATGAATCCGATGAGCATATCTGTGATGACTGCTTTAAAGAAATGGACAAGTAATTAAAGAAATGGTGTGGGTGGGCGGGAGAATATAAGGAGGTATTTGATATGAGACGACTGGAAGAATTTTTGAAACCTACTCAAAAGAGTCTGTTTAAGCGGCTGAGGGTTATCTTCAAGCGGGAGCAAGGCATTGTTTCAAACGACATGTTCATTTTAGTGGAAGGCGAAGTTCCGATTATGTTGTTGGCGCATTTGGATACGGTACACAGGAAACCTGTCAAAGAAATTTGTACGTCTGAAGACGGCAATATTCTGATGTCGCCACAGGGAATTGGTGGCGATGACCAGTGCGGGGTTTACGCGATTGTTACGGCTTATGAAAAGTCGTTAAAAAAGCCGTGGTTGTTATTTACCTGTGATGAAGAAATCGGCGGAGTGGGCGCAAGTAATTTTTGTGAGGCGTATGACGAAGGTAAATTGCCCGAGAAGTTGAGTGAATTAAAAATGTTGGTCGAAATTGATCGAAAAGGTTCTGACGACGCTGTGTACTATGATTGCGATAATTCGGATTTTGAGGCGTACATCACGAGCAAAGGATTTCAGACTGCTGTCGGAAGTTTCTCGGACATTTCGCTGGTAGCACCAAAATTGGGTGTGGCGGCTGTAAATTTGTCGAGTGCTTATTATAATCCGCACCAGTTGCACGAGTACATTAACCGCAAGGAACTTGAAAATGTTACACAAAAAGTTATTGAAATTGTGGCAGATGTCGCGCAGAAGGATTTTCCGAAGTACAAGTATGTTGAGAGAATTTACAAGCCACTTTATCGCACTTGGCGGTATTCGACGGATAATCTCCTTGACGATATTGCGGCTGATTTCGACAGTATCGCCGAAGAGTTTGACGACAATTTGAAAAAGTCTTTAATGGCACTGTCGCACATGCAGAAGTCAATGTACTTAGAGTTGTTGGATTTTTATACGGCAGAAGAATTGGAATCGTTGCGTAAAGAACACGGCGACAGCATTATCCAGCAGATTTACAATGACGAGGTAGGAATGTTTTACGGTGATAATTTGAAATGAAAGGAAGTGGAAAATCTATGCGAGTGACACTCAATCCGATAAAAGACGCGACGGAAAAGTGGGTTGCGAGTTTCAGCAGTATTCCTCGTGAGATGATTCGGCGTTTAATGAAGTATGAGCCTGATGAGTGGAATGAAGTTACGGTATCGCAAAAAGAACTTTATAACGCAGACGAGTTACCGATCTGGGGAACTATGTGGAGCATGGGTAATTCACTTGACGAAAGTTGGTTGAACAGTAAAACGGGCTTGAACGCAATCAGCAAATGTGGGTTTAGAATCTTTGAGCATAAAGACTTCGGATATTTCTTCGGTATCGACGGTGCGGGATATGATTTTTACGAGGAGCATTGGATACCGTTGTACAAGGCTCGCGGGTTACGCTGGCACGAGACAGCATAGGAGTGTGGATAAAATGAAGTTTGAATTTAATTCGCAGCGTGAATCCACGCCTGAATACGATAATCACGGTATTAACTACTGCACTCGGTACAGGTTACCTTTTAAGGTAGACGGCATTGATTTTATGGCTACATATTGTGATTTGTACAATGATTACGACCGCACGATAGATTTGTGGCACGGAAATAAACTCATTGCAAAAGGTATTCGTCGTACGGGGGGCGTTCATGAACTCAGCAAAATTTGTGTAGCCATTAAAAACGCTTTTGAAAACAACGTGATCGTCAACAAGGCGTTTCATAAAATTAAAAGTGATACGCTTGATGTTATGAAGGACGAGATGTGTAAGGATTTGTTGACAAATGATGATTGGAGTTGATTAAACATTGAATCGGAAAATTATGTTTCGCGGAAAATGCGCGGGAAGTTGGCGCAAAGGTGATCATTTGACTTACGCTAACGGCGAAGTTATCAAGCAGTGGAGCGGAAGTATTTCACCTGAATACGATGTTGAGCCTGATACCGTCGGGCAATTCACGGGCAAATATGACAGCGACAACAATGAAATCTATGAGGGTGATATTGTAGAGTTCACGGGATATGACCACAGAATGTTTGTCTGTTGGGATAACAGGGACGGCAAATTTTTGCTGGCGAGCCTGAAAGATAAGTTGTTTGCGTTGGAAATGCACAGCATTGACATTTTTGCGGTAAAAGTTATCGGTAATATTTACGATAATCCGGAGCTTTTGAAAGGGGAATGATGTATGGGTCTCGACCAATATGCTTACAGAACTAAAAATGTAAAAAAATTGACTGATGTCGGTTATCCTGAAAGCGACGGGCTTGACGAATTTGATTATTGGAGAAAATTTTACGGTCTGCAAGATTGGATGGAGAATTTGTATCATGAAAAAGGCGGTAAGGAAGATTTTAACTGTGTGCCTATGCGTTTGACACTTCAAGACCTCGACAGACTCGAGCGTGATATGCAAGAAGACGAATTTTATGAAGACCGTTTCTATGAAAAATTGGAAGATGAGAAAAAGCGTGAAGTCGAGCATTTGAAAGATTTTATTCAGACCGCGCGAGCGTCTATTGCAGAAGGCTATGAAGTTTATTATGACAGTTGGTGGTAAACGAAAGGAGCGAATTGAAATGAAAGTTAGTATAGCAGATAAAAAAGCAGAGGCAGTTAAGCGCATGCAGATGTTGGGAATTTATCCTGAAACTATCAGGCAGTTCGACAAGGAAAATTTTGTAAGTATCAGCGAGCCGCCGTTTGGAGCATTTTACTGGGTGGACGACGAGACGAAGAAAATTATTAGAGACTTCGAGAGAAAATATAACTCGTTGGTTTACATGGTCGTGCGCAGCTATTTCAAAGAACTCGGCAAAATGGATTCGTTCCTTTTCGTCAGTGATTACAAAGATGAAGAATGGGAAATGAACAGGAACGACATTCGACACGGGCAAACATTAGCCTACGTCTACAGCTATGACGATCCGATATTTTCTGAGATTGGTCCGGTTGGATTAAAGCCGACTATTGCCGCAGGTTTAAAGCGAGTTTGGTAAGCGGTTAAGTACATAGGTTGGGCGGGTGGGATAGTTATTTAAAATTGAAGGAGTAGTTGATAGTGTCGAATGACTTGTTTGAAAAGGCGATAGTTCACCTTGAACAGATGTCTGATGAAGAGTTTGCGGCTCTCGTTAAGAAATGCGAGGAAAATCCTGAATTTCAATTTGCGATTTCAGATGAAAAAATTTCGGAAGGTGATATTTCAGTGAAATACAGAGTTTTGGTAAGCAAGATTGAATACGGCTCGGCAACAGTTGAAGCAGATTCGCCTAAGGAGGCTGAGGACAAGGTTTATAACGCTGATGTCAAAATTGATTTTTACGACGCTGAGATTAGTGATGTAGTGGCAGAGCCGTTAGATGAGCATGAGTATGGGCAGAAAGTGACTGAAAGAATGTTACAGCTTGATAAGTTCAATAATGCGCTGTCCGGCTACATACTGAAAGAGCGTCGTATGGCAGATTTGAAGAGATTGACTGAAAAAATCGTTGAAGAACACGACGGTGGTATGGACGAGCCTTGTATCGTTCCGAATGATTTGATGACTGAAATTGAAAAGCTGGCGGAAAATGTTTTAGTTTTTGAAAATGAGGGTGACACTGATGAGAGAAATTTTGTTCAGAGCGAAAAATTTAGATGATTGGCTCACGGAGAAAAGTTTAGCAAAATGGTTTTACGGTGATTTAATGCACGACGGTGGCGAGTCAAGGTGCTTATATTTTCACGACGACGGCTCGGATATGCAAGTCGATCCCGACACTGTTGGACAGTTTACGGGAATGAGTGACTGTAACAGAAAGTGGATTTATGAAGGTGACATTCTTGAAAGCGATAGTGGAAAAAGAGCCGCGGTTGTCTGGAACGAAGGTTGCTGGCGCATGGATTTTGGTAAGTATGTAGGGTTTAATCTTTATGATTTTATCAATGTGAATCGTGTTGAAATTGTCGGCAATATCCATGACAATCCTGAGTTAATGTAAAACGAGCGAGTGCTTTTAGAAGGAGTGGTTTGAAATGTTTAAGGAACTTGGAACTTTTGAAGTGACGAGCGGAAAAGTGTTGGCGTGCGACCCGTGTTATGACAGAAGCGAAATGGACAATCCTGAATTGGACGGGTTACTGCCGGGCAGGTACATTGCAGACATTAGAATCAAAAATACGGGTATAATGGGCGAAAGAGTATTTTGGCTGCGTATCTGTCACGAGAATTATTTGAGTTCGGCTATTATCGAGCAGGGTTTGCCTTTCACTACTGTGCCTGTGGACAGTGGGCAAGCGGGTTTCTTCGATGACGAATTTTATCCGACGGGTGAAAGTACAGGCGATTATGACGATGTGAATACGTTTTATGGGAAAGCCTGTGAACTTACTCTGTCGGAAGATCAGGGCGGTATAATTGGCAATTTCGGCGTAGTTTCAAGTAGCGGATATGGCGACGGAGTTTATGGCGTTTACGTCGGCAGAAATCAGAGCGGGTATATTGTGGCGGCTGTTATTGATTACGGTATTTCGGAGGATTGAGCGATATGAAACCGATTAAATTTCTCGGAAAAGAAGAGAGCTTAAAGGAAAAGATTGTTTACGGAATCGGATTTATCAGTACAACTTTGGCGTATGATTTTCTCGTAAAAGAAGATTTAACAGTGGCTGAGGTTAAAAGAAATTCCGTCAAACAGCTTGTCGGCTATGACGCTGCGGGAAATGAAGTTTATGAAGGCGATGAGTTTACGGACAAATACGGGCATACGTTTACCGCCAGACTTCAGCCACAAGGATTTTGTAAAGACGGTCATATTCGTTTTGATTGGATGCCTCACAGTTGCGATTTCCATACTCTCCCTGACGATTTTAATGTAGAGGAGGATTACGTTAATGCGGGAGTATGAGAATATCGAAGTTTACGGCGACACGGCTAATGTTGGCTGTGGAGATTGTAAGCACTGGAGTTCTTTAATGGACGCTACAATCGGCAGAGTTAAATGTTCGACCTGTAAGCGTATGGACGGACGAATCATAAAATTTTACAAACCTTGTTTCGCCAGTGCGCCGTCAACATCTAATTTTATCTGCAGAGATTTTGAGCCCACCCCAAATTACAAATGTTTGGTTAAATACTGGAAAGGCTTTGATGATTATTTCAGCAACTATATCAAATGTTGGGACTTGACACTGAAACGCCGAATGGATAGCGGAGTGGCTTATAAGTCTTTCACTGTGCAGAATGACAGGAGACATATGTATCGTATGAAATTGCAAGATTTTATTGACGGCAATATGTGGCGAGCAGACGGCAAATTTAATGTGTATCGAGTTGATTATTATAAAAGAGGCAGGTTAGCCTACGATTTGATTGATGGTCTGGAATTAGTAAGGAGCGGTGACGATGAAGCCAATTAAATTTCGCGGCAAGCGTCTGGATAATGGCGAGTTAATTTGCGGTGATTTACTTCATTACGGCAAGTATGAAACGTGTATCCGATCTTACCTTTTTCCTGACAAAAATTCGTTTTCTACTTTGCCGGTTGATTCAAATTCAATCGCGCAACTTGTCGGCTATGATGCGGACGGCAAAGAGGTTTACGAAGGTGATGCGCTTGTTGACGAAGAGGGAATGCCGATAAATTCTCTTTACGTCGGAATTATTGACAGCGACTCAAATACTATCGACGGCGAAATTTGCGACCAGTTTGGTGATGTGTGGCTGGAGAAGGAGTGAAAAAAATGGAGCGGCGCGATTCGCAAAAAATTTTCGTAATAAAGGACGTAGACGGTAAGACGTGGACGACAAAGCGCGGATTAGAAATTCTTTTGGGAGTATGCGCCGCCGATTCCAAAAAATATTTTTACGAACTGAAATTTTACGAGAGGTTTAGAAAAAATGACTGAAAAATATCTGTCTGATGAAGAAGTATTGCAGAAATTTTATTCCGGTATCACTGAAGAAGAAGCGCGAGTAGCAGTCAATGCGATAAATATGTTTTGCCGCGATAAAACTTCATCATATTTGCTTAATTCAAGTGAAAACATTCTGCCGAGACCTGTAATTCGTGACGAGAACGGCGAACTTCTCAAAGACTACACGACGAGAGAGTTTTACTTGAAACTTCAGGAAGAAATTTTTGAAGTAATAATAGCGTTCAAATATGGTGACAAGGATACCATAGCCGAAGAAATTGCGGACGTTATCACGGTGTGTATTTCGTATTTGAACGCAATCGGTTATGACGAAAAGGGACGCTCGGAGATTTTTGCGAAGGTGAATGAGAAAAATGAAAAGCGCGGTTACTTCCGAAACGCTTAAAACTCGTTACATCGGAATTGACGTTTTAACGGGCGATTGGGTATCGACAATCACAATGAAACCGTTTGGCTCTGCCAACTCAATATTAACAAAAACGGCACGATGAAAGGCGTAAGGAAAAAATACAAAGAAAAATTTTGGATTTTGCCTGAAAGTTTGCACGAAGCACGGGGAAAAACTGTTGACGGAAAAATCGATTATGAGCCGGAAAATTTAAGCTGGTTTAATTGGACTATACCTTTGAGAAAATGGGATTTTAAGGAATCCGATTAACTGAAATAAGGCGGCGAAAAAATTCTCCTTATTTAAAATTCGCCGCCAAAATTGAAAGGAAATGAGCTGATACCAAAAAATGACAGAATCTATTTGCAATGGCGACTGTGCGAAATGTAACGACGAGGAATGTAAAGCCATTGATATAAAAACTTATCAGCAAGTCAAATGGATGCGCCAAGCTAAATTTGCGATGAAAAGAATTTTTGACGATGTTCGTAACGAAACTTTTGAAGATGATTTCAAAGAGTGATTGAAATGGGCAGATATGAGTGCATTGTGTTGTCGGTTGCTGTAATTGCGTGGGCATTGGTTTTAATCTTTGGAAGATAAGGCGGGTGGTTGAGATGAATTTGGATAAAATCCACAGCTACATACCACTTCTTGGAGCGGTTGCGTCGGGATTGGGGCTTTTGTTTGTCGGGCTTGCTTGGTCTGACGAGTCTCACGCAGTGGCAGAAGGTAACAGCGAAAGAAAATTTTCGGTAGAATATGTTCAAAATTTGCCTCATGTACGCAACGTTTATATCTTAACTGATAACGAGACAGAGCAACAATACATCGTCATCAAGAATGAACACAGCGTATCAATTACACCGAGATTGAGTAAGGAGATTGAAAAATGATAATTGATTTAAATGACTTGTCTGTGGACGAGCAACTGAATTTTGAAGGCAGGTTTGAATTTTTCGCAAAACATCTTGAAGCGGTTTTGCAATCCGACAACTGTTACCCTTTTCAGGATTTGCAAAATTTGTCGAACAGTGAATATTTTCGTTTACTCGATCTGCTTGAAAAATTTAATCTGGCTATTGAGGATGCGTAAAACGCTGATTAGGTCAAAATGAAAGGGGGTGATATTTATGATTTTCAGGCGAGGGAATATTTTCTTTGTGGAGTATGCGGACGGCACTATAGGTTCGGAGCAAAAAGCCGGTAGACCCGCCATTATCGTTTCAAATAACAGAATTAACCGTCGCAGTGATGTATTGGAAGTAGTTTACGTAACAATTAAGTCTACGGGAGTTTCAAGCACAGCTCTTTGCGAGCAAGTACATTCGGTATCTCGTCAGCGTTTTGGAAGCTATTTCGAGAAATGTACGCCGGGCGAACTCAAAAGAATCGATGAGGCTCTTTTAATTTCACTAGGTATAACTAGAAAAAATTTTCTCTTCTCAATTTTTTCTTATCAAAAATAATTTTTGGCGTACAAAAAATAATTGTCTTGATTTTTTGGCGTACAATAATTCCTTTTCAAAAAATTTATAAATCGCATTACAACGCCATTTTTATTTTTCAAGTCGAAATTTCAGCCGATTTCAAAAGTCGGCTATTTTTTTTTTGCAAAAAATTTTGTTATAATCAAAAAAAAAAAATTTTTGGAGGAAAAAATTTTGGATAAAATCAGATTTTCTGCTGTAAAAATTATTTTTAACGTCACTGAAAAAAATTCTTTCGCTAACGTCGAAATTTCTAAAATTCTTCGTGAAAATAATTTTTCAGACCTCGACAGAAGATTTTTAACCGAACTCGTTCACGGCACTTTGAAAAAAATTTCAACCATCGATTGGATTATCGAAAAATTTGCAGAAAAAAAATTTGATAAAAAAATTCTCGCGGTTCTTCGTCTCGGAATTTTTCAAATTTTTTTTACCGATAAAATTCCAAAATTCGCCGCCGTCAACGAATCTGTTGAAATTGCGAAAAAATTTTGCGGTATCGGCGCGTCAAAATTTGTGAACGGCGTTTTTAGAAATATTTTGCGAAATCCAGAAAAAATTAAATTTCCAGACGATGATTCTGTTGAATCGCTCGCGCTGAAAAATTTTCATCCGATTTGGATTGTAAAATTATTTTTGCAAGAGTTCGGATTGGAAAATACAAAAAAAATTTTGATTGCGAATAATATTGAGCCGCCGTTAAGTTTGCGCGTGAACACTTTAAAAATTTCTCGCGAAGATTTTTTGAAAAAATTTCCCGCTGAAAAATCGAAAATTGTTTCTGACGGAATTATTTTGAAAAATCACGGCGCATTGGATAATTTTTTGCCGCTGAAAAACGGTTTTTGCCAAGTTCAAGATGAAAGTTCGATGTTAATCGCGCATTTTTTAAATCCTGAAGAAAATAATTTTGTGATTGATTGTTGCGCGGCTCCGGGCGGAAAATCCACGCACATTGCTGAATTGATGAAAAATCGCGGAAAAATTATTGCGTGCGACATTTACGAGCAAAAAATAAAAAAAATTTCCGAAAATGCGAAAAGGCTCGGAATAAAAATTATTGAGCCGATTTTATTGGACGCGCGGAAAATCGGCGAAAAATTTTTTGAAAAAGCTGACAGAGTTTTGGTTGACGCGCCTTGTTCGGGGCTCGGAGTCATTCGCAGAAAATCAGATTTGCGTTTGAAAAAAAATTTTGACGAAATAAAAAAATTGCCGACTCTGCAACTTGAAATTTTGGAAAGTGCGGCAAAAAGTTTGAAACGCGGCGGAATTTTAATTTATTCTACGTGTACGATTTTAAAAAGCGAAAATGATGATGTTGTCGAAAAATTTTTGAGCAAAAATAAAAATTTTGAGTTAATTGAAAAAAAATTATTTTTGCCGCACGTTGACGGCACGGACGGATTTTTTTTCGCGAAAATAAAAAAATTTTGAGGTTAAAAAATTTATGGAAAAAAAAATAATCGGCAAATTCGGCGAGGCAAAAATTTTTACGGTTGAAGATGAAAAATTTTCGGTCGATGAATATGCAATCTCGCAAATAAAAATGCTTTGCGACAATGAAGTTGCAAAAAATTCAAAAATTCGCGTTATGCCAGATGTTCACCCCGCAAAAGTTTCGACAGTCGGCTTGACAATGACGGTCGGCGAAAAAATTTTGCCAAATTTGGTGGGAATTGACATAGGTTGCGGAGTGACGGCGATAAAATTGAAAAAATTTCGCCCTGAATTTCAAAAAATTGACAAAATAATTCGAGAAAATATTTCGACGGAAAACGGAATAAGAAAAAAAATTTCTCCGGCCGCCGAAAATTTCGATTTTGAAAAAATTTTTGCGAATTTCAATAAAAATCGCGCATTAAAAAGTCTCGGAACGCTCGGATTCGGCAATCATTATATTGAAATTGACGTTGACGACGAAAAAAATTATTTTTTGTGCGTGCACAGCGGAAGTCGGCATTTGGGCAAAGAAATTGCGGAATTTTATTTGAACGAAGGGCAAAAAATTTTAAAAAATCGCGGCGAAAATATTCCTTACGAGCTGACATATTTGCAAGGCGAAATTTTTGAAAAATATTTGTCGGATTTAAAAATTGTTCAAGATTTTGCATTTTTGAACAGAAAAATAATTTTGGAAGAAATTTGCAAGGCAATGAAGTGGAAAATTTCGGAAATTTTTAATTGCACGCACAATTACGTTGAGGAAAAAATTTTGCGAAAAGGAGCGATTTCGGCAAAAAAAAATGAATTTGTGATAATCCCGATAAATATGCGCGACGGAGTAATTTTCGGGCGTGGTAAAGGCAATGAGGATTGGAATTTTTCCGCACCGCACGGCGCAGGAAGAATTTTGAAGCGAACTGAAGTAAAAAATAATCACACGCTTTCAGAATTTAAATCGGCGATGAAGGGAATTTTTTCGACAAGCATTACAAAAGACACTTTGGACGAGTCGCCGTTTGCATACAGAAAAATTGCAGATATTTTGCCGGCGATTGATGAAAGTGTGGAAATTGAAAAAATTTTGAAACCCGTTTACAATTTCAAGGCAGGGAGTATCGAAAAAAATTGACTTTATTATAAATTTTTTTTATAATGAGCTAATTTTTTTTATGGAGTGTGATTTACCTGTGACACAGCAAGAGGTTATGAAAACTTTTATGACGACGTTGAAAGATACCGAGTTGAGCGGACGCGCGGCAGTTGACGCGGCTATCAAAGCGAGTTCGAGTTTCGGAAGTTATCAGGAAGTTGTAAACAAATTTTATGATGACTGGCAAAATTCCGACGGCAACTGGCACAGATTTTTAGTCGAAAAGTGCGGAATTGTTCTTGACAACGAAGATACCGGCGCAGTTTCCGGCGCAGATTGCGGCGGCGCAAGCGTCAAAGGCGCGGACGATATTTTGCCGTCAAAAGGTAAGGCGAAATATCCGAGCGGGACTTCTTTCACCGTCAGAGGTTTGACGATTTACGGCATTCCCCCCAAAGAAAGTTTGACGGCAGATCAACAGTACGTCGTCAGAGGTCTTTACAGCTGGTGGGTTCGTGACGCTTTGAAACAAATTGAAGAAAGTTACGGCATGAGTTACACCGATGCAGATGCCACAAATTCGCGGATGAAATTGGTCTTCGTTGACGAGCCGGACAGCGATTATTTGGCGGCTGTTGCTTTCAATACCGTAAACGGCACCGGAAAAGAATATGAATCTCTTTTCCTGAGAGTGAACATGGCGCATTTTAAAAATATGTCGTCAAGCGATCGTCACGGTTCGACAGACTTAGGTTTTAATTTAGACAGAACTTTAATTCATGAACTTGTACACGGCGTTATGGCATCTAACATAAATTATTTTAACGACTTGCCCAACGCACTTATTGAGGGCGGTACTGCCGAATTGATTCATGGAATTGATGACGAAAGATATTATGCAATTCCTCAATTTGTGCAAGAGCTCGACAATTATATGAAAATTTTTGGCATGGATTATGTCGCCGGCAATGTTGATCCTAATTATGCAATATACCCCGGCGGTTATGTGTTCATGCGTTATTTCTTGAAACAGTCGGCAGATACGACTTTTGATTATGATACTTATCGCGAAAAAATTGCAATCGGCAATGACGGCGGTTTTGCGACAAATTATTTTAATGAAGTTACAATGACCGGCGGAGCGGGTTCAGACACAATAACCAATTCCGGCAAAGATGTTTCGATAAAAGCAGGCGCGGGCGTTGATGTCGTAAAAAATTACTACGCCGATGACGTTGTAATAAACACAGGCAACGGCGCAGATACCATTACAAACTACGGTAACCGCGTTTCGATTGTTGCGGGGAGCGGTAATGACAGCATCGACCACGTTGCAGGCACGATGACTACAATTTACGGCGGCAACGGCAACGATTTCATTGAAAACGCCGCTGAAGAAAATATAATTTACTGCGGCTCGGGAAAAGATACCGTGTCAAACAGCGGAGCTTATACATTTGTTGACGGCGGCGCAGGTAATGACCAACTGAAGAACGATAAAGTCGGCGCAACGCTTGTGGGCGGCTCGGGTAAAGACACATTGTTCACTGTCGCAGATGAAGCAGTAATTTTTGGCGACGCAGGAAATGACAGCATAATTATCGGTGTTGATCCTTCCGCAATTTCCACAGTATCAAGCGCGGATATTCTCAATGATACTGCCGCAGATTCCGTCAGCAGTTCGAGCACAGTTATCGGCGGCGCACGTTCCACGGTTAATGGCGGTGAAGGTGACGACATAATTAAAATTTTCGCTGACGAGGTCACGGCTTTTGGCGACGAAGGAATGGACACCGTTACAATCTCGGGCGCAAATGCGACAGTTTACGGCGATGCCGGCGCGGACATTTTCGACAATTCCGGCGCGAACAATTATATTTTCGGCGGTGCGGATGAGGATTCCGTTTACAACAGCGGCGCAAGTGCAACCGTTAGACTCGGCAAGGGTGCTGACAGCATTACAAACATTGGAGATAACTCTGCCATTTACGGCGACGCAGGAGATGATCTTTTATACAACTCAGGCTATTACACTTCAATTTCCGGCGGCTCGGGAAATGATACCGTCATAAATTACGGCTTGACTACGCACATTTCCGTCGGAGCGGGCGCAGATACAATTTACAACAGCGGTCTGCAAGTTTCGATAACCGGCGGCGCGGGTAACGACTCAATTCTCAACGAAGGAGGTATTCTTGAGATTGATTGCGGCTCGGGAGATGATTATATTGAAAACTACGGAGACCATATCACAATCACGGGCGGCAAAGGTAACGACTCAATCGTCAACGACGGCGGAAAACATTTGCAATATAATTTCAGTTCGTCAAGCGGACAAGATACCGTTATCGGCGCGAATGACAGCGACACTCTTTATATCAGCACGACGAGTTACAGCACTCTTGCAAACGGCGACGATTTAACGGTCAAGGTCGGAAAAGGCTCGATTACTTTCCAAGATTTGGGCTCGAAAAATATTATTATCAGCAACGGCAGTAAAAATGTTTTGGTCAGTGCAAGCGGACTTTTCGCGGACGATGAAAATAATTTTTCAGAACTCGACGCGATTATTGAAAATAATTTCTCGGTTGCGGAATTTGAAAATTATCCTGCGGAAAAAATTTCTGCGAAAAATATCATTACTTACGCAAAATAAAATTTAATGATAACGGCGCAAAACTTCGCCGTAACCTTTTGAAACGTGCAAATAATACAGAGCTTTTTTCTTATAGTCGGCGACGGGATCGCCGCTTTTTTTTTCGTCATATTTCAGAGTGTTTGAGGCGTGCGGTGACGTAAAGCCGAATAAAATTCTTGCGGGAAGTTGACGACCTTGACGCGGTAAAATTGAATCGTCGGCAATGTTCAGCGGATAAAATTCCCCGTCAACTTTTATCAACATCATCGGCGCAATTTTATTTACAAAAGTTCCTCCCGCAGGCATCGCCAATTCGTAATCTCCGTCAGAAAGTTCAACAGGCGAATTATTTTTTATATAACTTATCGCGTCGGAAGGAAAAATTTCTTCGTGAAAACTTGCCGCCTCATTCGGCTGAATAAATTTTACGCACATCGCCGCCACTATAAAAAAAATCACCGCGACAACGGTGTAAGTTTTGACCTTGAAAGGTTGATTATTTTTTTCTTCGTTCACAATTTCACTCCATAAAAAATTTTGTTGGAATGTTCGCCAATATCTTTAATAACATTTTTTTCGGCCTTACCGAGTACCCAGCCGAGAATTTTTATTTCGTGATAGACAGTCAATTTTTGTTCGCGCACGTCGCCGGAATTAAAAGAAAGTTCGCGATAAGCCATCAACGCCTGATTATATCGCGCTAAAACTTCTTGCGGCGAGCGCATTCTCTCTTTCGGCTGATTATAACTTTCCACCAAATCTCTTATATTATTCGCAGGCATTTCGGACATTTTTTTCAAACCTCCAAAAAAAATTTACCAACTGCGGTCTACGACAAAATCCGCAATTTGTTCCAGTGCAAGCGCGACGGAAGTTTTTATCAGAAACGGCAAATTTATCCGCGCAGAATCAATATGACCGTCCGCACGCATTTTGCAATATTCCATGGCATCGGTATTTTTGACAATTTCTATCGCGGCGGAAATATCGGAATCAGTCAATTTTTTGCGAGTGATAATTTCGCGCAAAATTTTAGATTTTTCGCTGACTTGAAGAGCACGAATCACGGGCAAGGTAACGACTCCGCTTTTTAAATCTCCGCCCAAAATTTTTCCAGTAATTTTTTCATCGCCGAAAAAGTCCAACAAGTCATCGACAATTTGAAAAGCAAGTCCCAAACTCCCGCCGTAAAATGCAAGTCCGTCAATTTCTTTTTGATTGAGACCGGCAACAATTCCGCCGAGCCTGCAACAACTTGATAAAAAAATTGCGGTCTTTAAATTTATTCTTTCGTAATATTCGCTCATTGTCGGCACGGTGAAAAGTGATCTGTCCTGCATAATTTCGCCCGTACACAAATTTTTCACGAGCTTTGACAAAACTGCCGCAACTTCATTGCCGTAATCATTTTCCGCAACGAGTTGAAACGCCTTCGCAAAAAGATAATCGCCGACTAAAACAGAAATTTGCGCTCCGTACCTTGAATTTATCGTCTCAACGCCGCGCCTTTTTTTTGCATTGTCCAAAATATCGTCGTGAACCAAACTTGCGGTATGAATCAATTCAAGCGCGGTTGCCAAAGGCATTGTCTTTTCATTCGGACAAATTCCCTTAGACCTTGAACATAATAAAAATAACACAGGTCGCAAACGTTTTCCGCCGCTCAACAACGGTGCGCACGCATCATAAATAAATTTGTCTTCGCTGATTGATTGCTCTACACGTTCACCCAACTCCTGCAAATCTTTTATTGCAACGTCTTTCAGTGCCGATACAAAATCCAAATTTTTCACCGTCTCTTCAACTATTTGAAAAAATTTTATCACAGCGCAATGTCAAAGGCAAGGAATTTTTAAATTGACAGTGTGCAAAGTCTCAATTAAACTAAAGAAAATTTTCGGCGAGGTGACGTTATGAACGAAAAAAATGATAAAAAAGCCGAGTTGGAAAAAAATTTTCAGCAGATGATAAAAGTCACCAAAGCGGACGATAAAGACAATCATCAGCGCAAACTTGCAAATAATTTTTTGCAAATGATGGCGGATACAAAAAAAATTGACGAGGACGAAAAAAGAAAAAATCTTGCGAGAAATTTTGCGGAAATGATTGAGCAAAGTCGAAGTTTTGATTCAGAGCGCGAAAAACTCGAAGAGGCAGGAAAAACTGCCGTCGCCGATGCTTTTTCAAAAATGATTCGATTGACTCAAAAACTTGAGAAAGAAAATAAATCGCAATTTGAATTTCCTCCCGATGTAAATATTGAACATTTTCCGAGCGCGGGCGATAAATTTTTTCAACTTTTGATAAAAAAATTGCCGCCGCGTTTGAGAAGATTTCCCCGCGCATTTCACAGAAATCCGAAAGCCGTCATAAAATATTTTTTTGCGATGATTATCGGAAGAATTTTGGCGATAACTCTTTATGTCATCGCGGCATTTATTCCGGCAATTCCAATTCCGGATTCGGTTGCTGGTATCGGCGGAAAAATTCCGAATGTTTTTGGAAATGCGCTCGGAGCGATGCGCGGATTTGTAACGGATTTCAGTGCGCAATCGGTTATGGCGACCGTGACGAACATTCCCACCGATATAAATAAAATTTTGCAGAAAATCGGAGAATTTTTTCAATATTACGGGCGACGAACTGCAAATTTCGTAAAAAAAATTTTTAAACAGCCCGGCGACGCTTGGAATGATATTTGCGAATTTTTTAAAAGAAACGCGCAATTTTTACTTCGACTTTTAAAAGGTGCGCTCGGAGTTGCATTTTCTTTTTTTGCGATAAAATTGGCGATGGTTTTTTTACTGCCGCTTTTCGGAGGAATTGCGATAACGATTCTCGGATTTAAAATTTCAATTATTTTAATAGTCGTCGTGAGAATGGCGATCAGCACTTTCAGCGAATTTTTCGGAAAAATACTCGGCGGAAAATTTTTGAGATTTTGCAAAAAAATTTATCACGAACCCGAAATTTTATGGGAAAAAATGCGCGAAAATGCGGAACAGTGGAAAGAAAATTGGGAGAAGAATAAACGACCTTGATAAATGAATTTTTAATCGGACTGCAATTTTTAACGAGAATAAATTTAGTTCGACAGACAGTTTGGACAGAAAAAAATTTTGGAAATTCAGTAAAATTTTTTCCGGCAGTCGGCGCAATTTTGGGAATAATTTACGCGCTTTTTGTCGGAATTTTAATTTTTATAACCGGCGGCAAAATTCCGATTTTTATCGGTGCAGTCGGATTTTTTTTGTCGATAATTTTAACGGGCGGGATTCATTGCGACGGACTTATGGACACGGCAGACGGATTATTTTCCGGACGCGAAAAAGAAAAAATTTTGGAAATAATGAAAGATTCTCGCGCAGGTTCATTCGGAGTTGTTTCGATGATTTTAATTGCGTCATTGCAAATTTCCGCGCTTGCCGAACTTGCAAAAATTTCGCCGCAATTTATTTGCACGGCGATTTTTTGTGCGCCGATAATCGGACGGCTTGCGATGGTTTTTGTGATAAAAAAATTTCCCTACGCGAGGCCGCAGGGAATCGGCAAAGCATTTTCAATTTACGCGACGAAAAAAACTTTGAACTTTGCGCTAGTTGAAACGATTTTATTTTTAATTCCGATAATTTTTTTAAGTGTAAAAATTTTTTTGATAAGTTTGCTTGCGATGATTTTGGCAATAATTTTTTCATGGCGATTCGGAATTTTTTCGACAAAGAAAATCGGCGGAGTCACGGGAGATATTTACGGCGCAGTTGAAATAATTTCCGAAACTTTAGTGTTAATAATTTTTTTATTCGGCGCAATTTTTTTATAAATTGTCTTCAAAAATTTATGGCGAAAATTCTACATAAATTCTCGTACCCTTTTCGACAATTTCGCCGGGCGCAATACTTTGATAAGACGCAAAACCCGACCCGCTCGAATCAAGAGTCAAACCGATTTCCGCAACAATCCGCGCAACTTCGCGAATACTTTTTCTCGTAAAGTTCGGAACGACCGCCGTGCCTTCGGGAGAGTTTGTCCGTTCAGGTTGAGAAATTTTTTCCTCGACTTTCGGCTTTGTAACGACTTGACTTTCATAAGCCGCAGACGCCCCGGAAGTATCGCCCTCGCCAACGTCTTCGGTAAGTTCGGTCTCGTCATAAGATGCGTCAGTCGTCGGCTCAATTCTCAAATATCTGAAAATCTGCGAAAGCATCCGACCGGCAACAGGCGCGGCAATTTGTCCGCCGTAAAAAGAATCTCCAAGCGGCTCGTCAATCACGACCAACAAGGCAACTTGCGGATGTTCGACGGGACCGAAGCCGCAGAACGACGCAATATATTTTCCTTCACTGTAGCCCGTGCCGTCGTCATTAACTTTTTGCGCCGTACCCGTTTTTCCCGCAACTCGATAACCGCGAACAGTGGCTTTTCGACCGCCGCCCGTTGCGACAACTTGTTCCAAAAGTCCGACCAAAGTTTTATCGGGCGCGGATTCAAGTGCGCGTCGAACTTCTTCAACTTTCGTTTCGGAATAAGTCGTGCCGTTCGCGTTTTTTATATTTTTTATGATGTGCGGCTTTAACAGAACTCCGTCGTTGGCAATGGCACAAAATGCGGTTATAAGTTGAAGAGGAGTTACCGCGACACTTTGCCCGATTGCCATTGTTGCAACGTCGGAAGCGACCATTTCATCGGGATTATATAAAAGTCCCGATTCTTCGCCGGGAAGTTCTATGCCTGTGAGTTCTCCGAAGCCGAATTTTTTCGCGTAACCGATAAGCCTGTCCGCGCCTAAGTCAAGCCCGACGAGTGCAAAACCCGTGTTCAAAGATTGCTTGACGACATCGGCAAAAGTTACCGTCCCGAAACTCGCGTTATTCCAGTTTTGTATTCTCTTGCCGGAAACCATTACATAACCCGGGTCAACAAAAATTTGATTCGGTGAAACAATATTTTCTTGAAGTGCCGCACCGGTGGTTATCGCTTTGAAAGTTGAGCCGGGCTCGTAAATGTAAGAGACCGCGCGATTTTTCCAAGCGTCTTGCTCATAATCCCAAAATCTGTTCGGATTGTAAGAAGGACGATTCGCCATAGCCAAAATTTCGCCCGTGCGCGGATCCATTGCAATGCAGGTTATAGACAGCGGATTATTTTCAGCCATCGCCCTGTCAAGTTCCTGCTCGATGATAAACTGAATTGCGCTGTCAATGGTCAACTGAATAGTTTTGCACCTGTCGCCTTGATAGCCGTGACGAACGAAAATTGAATCCAAAATCGGGCGTGATTGCGTGTCCGTGTACAAAAAAGACTCGGTGACCTCGCCTTTGATATATTTGTCCAACGCCTGCTCAATGCCTTCAAGTCCTTTATCGTCCGTGCCGACAAAGCCCAGTAAATTCGCGGCTAGAACGTCATTCGGATAATATCTTTTCGCCTCGTCACGGAATCCCAGACAGTTCGCATAACCTTTCTCACGAATCAACGCGCGAATTGCCTCATACTCCGACTGCTCCATTCTTCTTTTAACCCAAGAAAATCCGCCGCCGACTCTTATATCTTCCAAAACGTCTTCAACACTTTTGCCGACGAGAGGAGCCAAGTCTTCCGCAAGTTGTTGAGGATTTTCAACGTGGTTGGGATCGACGAAAAGAGATTTTGTCATTGTACTAACGGCAAGTTCCCGCCCGTTTCTGTCAACTATCGCGCCGCGCGGTGACTGAACCAAATAATCTTGCCCGACTTGATAACGCATTCTTTCGGAAAGTTCCCGACCTTGAACGAGTTGCAACCAGCCGTAACGAAATAAAACAACCAGCAAACCGCCGAGCAAGACCATAACCAAAATATTTATATTCTTTTGAACTGTTGCTCTGTTCTTATCCATTTATTTTTTACTTATGAATCCTGCCACTGTCCGACATCTCTGTTATATCTGCAATGAGTACCGTCAGCAAGTTGAAAAAGCGGCGTAAATCGATCACTGTCGTTTATTGTAAGAGTTGTTCCCGTGGTGAATCGGACGGCAACTTGATTTTCTGAAATATCCACTGCCGCAATTTCGTTGAGACTTGCGTCATATAAATTGACAATATCGGCAGAATTGGCATTTGAAACGACATCGTTACCCTCATATTTGCCGTACCAAAACATATCTGACCCCGAACCGCCAACTAAAGTATCATCGCTGACGTTGACGCCTCCCCACAGGCTTGAATTGCCTGAACCGCCGTAAATCACATTGGAAACAGAATTACCTGTCAAAATTAAATTATTTGGATTTCCTTCAGCGTCAATTCCGACAACGGTGAATACGTCCGTAAGACTTTCTGCCCAAACTTCGCCGTTAAAATTATCTCCGACTTCCAAAACTATTTGTGAATCGCCGTAATTGACAAAAGAAAATCCGTCTTCGGCATTTTTTGGCGCAAGATAGGGATTTCCGAAAAGTTGAGCCCAATGATAGCCGTAAATTGAATTTTCGTCGTAAACCGCTCCGATACCAATTTCATTGTAGCTTGAACGCAAAATATTTTCTCTGTGCCCCTGCGAATTCATCCAAGCGTCGACAACTTCTGCTGCGGATTGCTGACCGGCGGCGATATTTTCACCGAGATAACCCGAAGGATAAGTATTTTCGACTACAGTAGTGCAGGCGGTCCCGTCCGGGCGAGTATGTGAAAAATAACTTATAATCTCATTGGCACGAACTGTCGCGCCTTCCGTTAACGTGGCGGACAAAGATAAATTCTGCACACCGGCATTGGCGCGATGAATATTAACTAAATTTAAAATTTCCTGCGCGTAATTGCTTAAATCCATAAATATCCCTCCCAATTATCTGTTGGCGTTTTTTAAGAGAGCGTCTTTCAATCTGCCTTCGATTGCAATGAGTTCTTTTTCAGCCGCCGCGCGACGTTGCCGTCCCTCCTGCTGAATGCGCATTGTTTCTTCGATTGTGGAAATTAAATCTTCATTGACTTTTTTCACCGTGTCAATATCGACAATTCCGCGCTCATTCGCCTTTGCCGTGTCGATTGAATTTTGTTTGAGCATTTCGGCATTTCGCTTGAGCAAATCATTTGTCGCGTCCGCAACAGCTTTTTGCATTGCGATAACTTCTTGCTGACGAGTTAAGCCGAGCGCGATAACCATCTGATTTTTCCACAGCGGGATTGTGTGATAAATTGCGGATTGAACGCGGTCGATTAAAACTCTGTCGTTATTTTGAATCAGACGAATTTGCGGCGCGGTTTGAATCGCCAAAGTTTTGCTGATTTTCAAATCGTGAATTTTTTTCTCGAATCGGTCTACACTTTGCTCGAAATCGTTGACGACTTGAACCGCCATCGGATCATTTTTTTCAGCCGCCTGCGCTTTGAGTTTCGGCAAAGTTATCGTCCGCATTTCCTCCAGTTTTTCTTCGCCCGCGCGGATATAAAGTTGCAATTCCTTGAAGTAGCCGAGATTTTTTTCGTAAAGCGTGTCAAACATAACGACATCTTCCATCAGCTTGACTTTTGAATTTTCCAGCCCCTGCTGAATCCTGTCAACGTGCGTGGAAAGTTTGTCGTAACCGCTTTTAATGTCCTCCGCCTTATCGACAAGCGAGCCGATAATCGGGATACTGCTTAAAAAACTTTTCTTTTCCGTCGTGTCGAAGCCTTTGACCTTGCTGACCAAATCCGTCAACAATTCGCCGACCTGCCCCGAATCTTTCGTGCGAACTTTATTTAAAATGCTGTCCGAAAACTGCGCGATTTCTTTTTGAGCGGGTGCGCCGAAAGTTAAGGGCGTTGAAGAATCCATTAAATTTATCCCGTCTTTGATTGACTGAACTTTTTGAACTTCCGCCGGAGTCAACGCCTCGACCTGTTGAGTGACTTTGGCAATTTCTTTTTCCGGCTCGACTTTCACCAAAGAAACTTGCTCACTCTGCGAACTTGCCGCCTTTGCCGACATTAAATCGTCCAAATTTATATCTGCCATAAAAAAATCCTCCTTTTTCCAAGCTGACAAAATCAGCATTTATAATTACTTCATTTTGATAAAATTATACAAAAAATTTAGGTAAATTAAAAGTAAAAAAAATCTGATGATCTCAATAAAAATTTTTACTGCCGGACAAAAAGAGTGCAGGGGGTAAAAAATTCATACCAAGCGAATTACTGTATTTCTTACTTTTCATTTGACGAAAACTTTTGTATAATTTTATTGAAAAAATTCATCGAGGTGAGAGTATGAAAAAAATTTTAATTTTAACGCTGTCGATTTTTTTGATGTTGGCGACGGGTTGCGGCGAAGTTCAAGAAGATAAATCTTCACCTCCAACCGAAAAAAATTCTTCCGCAGAAAAAAATTCTTCCGCAGAAAAAAAATCCGGCGGAAAAATTTTAGTCGTGTATTATTCGCGCACGGGAGAAAATTACGAAGTCGGCGTTATCGAAAAAGGCAACACTCACATTGTTGCCGATATGATTGCGGAAAAAACCGGCGCAGATATGTTCGAGATTAAGCCCGTCAAAGCCTACCCCGAAAATTATGAGGAGTGTACCGAAGTTGCGAAAAAAGAACTTGCCGAAAATGCCCGTCCCGAATACGTCGGCAAGGTTGAAAATTTTGAGCAGTACGATACGATTTTTTTGGGTTATCCGATCTGGTGGTCCGATTTGCCGCCCGTTGTCTATACTTTTCTTGAGAGCAACGACTTCAACGGCAAAACAATTATTCCGTTCTGCACGTCCGCCGGCGCATATATGACGAATAAAGAAAGCGAAATTCCGAAGTTCGCCAAGGGCGCGAAGATTCGCGAAGGAATTGGAATTAAAGGAAAACATTGTCAAGATAATCCCGAAAATGTTCGCGAAAAAGTCAATTCTTGGCTGAAAAATTTAGGTTACTGAAATTAAATCTGCACGAAAAAAGAGCCGGAGTTTTTGAAAGCTCCGACTCTTTTTTATTGTGTTTTATAAAGTTTTAAATTCATCAATCGGCCAAAAAACCAAAACCGCTTTTCCCTTGACATTTTCCAGCGGCAAAAAACCTACGTCGGGAAATCTGGAGTCCGAAGAATTTCCGCGATTGTCGCCGCAAACAAAGAGCGTTCCTTCAGGCACGGTGGTTTTCGGGTAATCGGTGCGCGTCTTTTCCAAAATATAATCTTCGTGAATAATTTGATCGTTTACGTAAACGTGACCGTCCTTCATTTCAATCGTATCGCCGCCAACCGCAATAACGCGCTTGATAAAATCTCGGCTCGGGTCGCGCGGGTAACGGAAAATTATAATTTCGCCTTTTTCGGGATTGCGCCAATGATAAATAAATTTGTTGACTACAAGTCTTTCGTCGTGCTGAAGAGTCGGGCGCATGCTCGGTCCGTCGACGATATAAAGTTCGACGATAAAAGTTCTGATCAACAGGGCAAGCGCAATCGCCGCCGCAATCGACACAACCCAATCTTTTATTTCGGATCCTACAGAATTTTTTTCTTTCATAACTGCTCCTTTCTAACGGCTTTTTGCCGAATTGTCTTCGCGGGAAGGAATTATTTCTTCTTCGGGAGTCGGCTCGGGCTGATAAGTTTCTGATTGAGAAGGCTCGCTGTAAACTTGAACTTCGGGTTCATGATAAGTTTCCTGCGGCTCGGAATGAGTTTCTTCGCGAGTGGCAATTATCAAGTCGACGTAAGAGCCGGCAGAAACTTCCGCGCCGGGCGAAGGGCTTTGGCTTACGACAGTTCCCGCCGCCTGGCTTGAAATTTCGTAAGTTACGGAACCGACATTCAAGCCGCGTCCTTCGATACCGTCACGCGCAACCTCAAAACTTGCATTGTGAACGTCGGGGACGCTGATTTTGTCCGAAGAATCTTTTTCTTCGCTCTTTGACTTTTCACTTTCACCGCGCGAAACAACCAAGTCGATATTTTGCCCGCGAACGATTTTTGTGCCTGCGGACGGGTCGTGAGATAAAACCGTGCCGGGCTCCGACGAAGATTCTTTTTCATAAGTTGAGCCGAGATTCAGACCCATTTTTTGCAGTCGTTCAGTCGCGGCGGATTTCGTCAAGCCCACAAGGTCAGGCATTTCGATAGCCTCGCCGCCTTTGCTCACGTAAATTGTAACAAGTCTGTCAGCTTTGACGCTTCTGCCCGGATCGGGGTCTTGCGAAACAACTTGACCTGCAGGAACGTTGGCATCGTAAGTTTCGGCAACATTCACGCGCAGTTTTCCGTCCTCCAAAATTTGCCGCGCCAATGCAAGTTGTTTTCCTTTAACGTCGGGGACGGGAACTTCTTCACTGCTCCAAAATTTTCCGAACGCCATAAAAGTCCCCATTCCAAAACCGAATATCAAAACCACTACCAGCCCGAACATAAAAAGTTTAGATTTCATGAAAGATTTTTCTGCGGCTTTTATCGGCGAGTCGCTGTTTGAATTTTTTTGCGTTGAAAAGTGTTTTGACTTTGAACGCGGCAAAAATTGTGTCGCGTCGGGGTCTTTTGCGGAAATTTCATTTGTCGGCGCGGTTGTTATCGTCGAAATTACTTGAATGAGTTCAAAAGCCGTCGGGCGCATTTCGGGATTTTTGCTCATTGCTCGAAGTGTTATTGCCTCAAGCATCGGCGGAATTTGTGAACGGAAAACGCTTGGCGGAGTCGGCTCTTCTTCAATGTGTTTCATCGCGATTGCAACTGCGTTGTCGCCCGTGAAAGGCAGTCGATTCGTCAACATTTCGTACATCACAACGCCTAAAGAATAAACGTCGGATTTCGGCGTAATCGTCCCGCCCTGCGCCTGTTCCGGCGAAAAATAATGAACTGAACCGATAACATTGCCGCTGTAAGTCATGGTCGATTCGGTGACTGCGCGGGCAATTCCGAAGTCTGCAATTTTCGCGTGACCGTCCGCCGTCATCAAAATGTTGTGCGGTTTTATGTCGCAGTGAACGAGATTATTTAAATGCGCGTGAGCCAAACCGCTTGCAATGTCTTTTGAAATTGTGACGGCATCGGAAATTTTCAACGCGCCTTCTTCGCGAATTTTATCTTTCAGCGAATGACCGGGCACGTATTCCATAACGATATAATGGTCGTCGTTGTCAACCCCGACATCATAAATGCTTACAATATTCGGGTGAGAAAGTTTTGCCGCCGCCTTCGCCTCTCGATGAAACCTCTCGATAAATTGCATATCCGAGCGGTAGGCTTCGTGCAAAATTTTTACGGCAACTTTTCGATCAAGTAAATTGTCGTGCGCGATATAAACTTCCGCCATCCCGCCCGAACCGATTTTTTCCTCCGTCGCGTACCTTTCGCCCAAAATTCTCTGAGCCATATCTTCACACCTTTTTTTCAATTCGTAATGCGCAATGCGTAATTCGTAATGAAAAATTTACTAAAAAAAAATTATTCGCCGACTTTCACGACGATAACAGAAATATTGTCGTGACCGCCGCCGTCCAATGCGGCTTGAATTAAATCGTCGGCAGGATTTGAACTTTCAAGCAAAATTTTTAAAATATTTTCATCTTCAACCATGTTTGTAAGTCCGTCCGTGCAAAGCAAAAAAACATCATCAAAATCAACGCGAAAATTTCCGGAATCGACAGTAATATTTTCGTCCGCGCCGACCGCTTGAGTCAAAATATTTTTCATCGGATGAACTCTCGCCTGTTCGGGAGTGATTTCGCCGCGCCGCACCAAACTTTCAACATAAGAATGATCTTCGGTTATCTGCTCAAGAATTTTATTTCGGACGCGATAAATTCGACTGTCGCCGATATGAGCGTAATAAGCGCGGTTTTTGTAAATGTGCAAAATAGTCGCCGTTGTTCCCATTCCGCGATAATTTTTATTTTCATTCGCCGCCTGTAAAACTTTTGCGTTGGCTTTTCGGATTGACTTTGATAAAATTTCTTCGTTCCATGGTTCGGGTACGAGCGGCAAGAAATTTTTCACTGTTTCGACAAGAATTTTGCTGGCAACTTCGCCCGCCGCCTGTCCGCCCATTCCGTCCGCCGTCACAAAAGTTTCCGGCTCTATAACTATTAGAGAATCTTCGTTATTTTTTCTGACTTTCCCGACGTGTGTCGCCTGAAAGATTTTTGACATCGAAAAAGCTCCTTTCAACATTCGGGGAATTTAAAAATTTTTATTCGTAATGACCTTTGCAAGAAATGACGTGACTATATTGTTCATCGACATCGTAAATAAGCCTGTGTTCAGACGTAATTCGGCGCGACCAGCCATCCTCATGTTTCAATTTTTCCGGCTTACCGATACCTTTTGCCGCTCCATTGCGCGAAATATCTTTCAACAGTTCCCAAATTTTGTCATAAATTTTTCTGTCTTCGTGCGCCCAAGCAACAAACTCTGCCAACGCCTTCGCCTTAAACCTTACCGACTTCATTTACAAATTTCTCCAGTTCGTCAAAAGTAAAAGTTATTCCCTCACTATCGGCAAAGGCTCTGTCAAGTTTTGCAAGATAACGGGCATTTCGCGTGGCTTTTCCAAAGTCGATTTCTTTAACTCCTTCACCAATCTGTTTGTTGACTTCGTCCATGAAGTAAGCCCACTCTTCCAACGTAAAATTTTCACCGCTTTTGTTTGCATATTCGGTTTTAATCGGCGGCATATCTGAATAAGTTATTTTTTCAGTCTGATTTTCCAACATTTTTATCACTCCAAAACTTTATAAATCAGCGTTGTACTTCCGATTAAAATTTTATCGCCGTGCTTCAAAACACAGCGATCAATTTGCTTTTTATTTACAAAAGTTCCGTTCAAACTTCCCGCATCCCGCAAAACGTGCCTGTGTCTTTCGTAGGAAATGTAAGCGTGAACTCTCGACGCGCCTTCATCGGTCAAAACAAAATCGTTGTCTTCTTTTCGCCCGAGATAAATTTTTCGCTCGCCGAGAATAATTTTTTCGTCGCCGAGATTGCTTAAACTTGCAAATTCATATTCGGTATTTCGCGCAAAAACCGTACGCATTGACGAAGTAATTTTTTCTTTGTCCGCAACAATTGTGGCTTCGTCTTCGGAATTTAATTCGGTGTTTTCGATTAAAGTTTGTGACAGCACGTCATTTTCAAGATTTATCGTATCTTCTTCGGCCTGCTTGTCTTCAATTTGTTGAGCTTTAATTAAAATTGTTTCATTTTCGTCGGAAATTTTTTCAATCCTTACGGCAAGATTTCCGTCCATAAAAAAATTTTCGCGGATGACTCTTTTCGATACCGCTTCATAAAGATTTTTAATGACTCGCGCCGCGCTAAGCCTGTGGCAGTCTTCTTCAGACAAAAAAATCGTGTAATCGTTCGGCACAAAAAATAAACCGTCCACTAAATTTTTTTGCTTGACAACTTCGCGTTCCAGAGCTTTCTTCAGTGCAGACGGTTCAACTTCCCCGCGTTTTTGAAAAAGATTCGATATTTGACTGCTGATAACGTTGGTGATTTTCAAATCAAATACATCTCCCCAAAAATTTTTATGCAAAATTATAACACGTTTGTCAAATTTAATCGACGATTGAATTTTTTAGTGATTAGTGAACAGCGGATAGGGTACAGGGATTTTTCCTATACACTGTCCACTGTTCACTGTCCCCTAACTTAAACCGGTATTCTGTTTTCGATCGCCTTTGCCAAAGTCAAGCTGTCGGTTCCGGAAAAATCCGCGCCGACCGCCAGACCTCTCGCAAGTTTCGTAACTTTTACTCCGGCGGGATTTAAAAGCCGGGCGATAAATAAAGCCGTCGCGTCCCCCTCGACCGTAGGCTCGAAAGCAATAATAATTTCTTCAATATCATTTTCGCCGACGCGCTTAATAAGTTCGCGCAACCGAATATCTTCTTGAGTGACTCCGGCAAGCGGCGAAATAAGCCCGCCCGTGACGTGATATTTGCCCGTGAAAAAGCCCGCGCGTTCTATCGCGTCCAAGTCTTTGGAATCTTTGACGACGCAAATAATTTTTCCGTTGCGTTTTTTCGACTCGCAAATTTCGCAAATTTCGCGGCTCTTGTCAATCGTGTTGAAACAAATTTTGCAAGAATGAGTTTCGGTCTTAACATTTTTAATCGCCGCCGCCAACTTTTCCACTTCGCTCGATTTCATATCAACTATATAATAGGCAAGCCGAGCGGCAGTTTTTGAACCGACGCCCGGCAATTTCATAAGCGACTCAATTAAAGTCGTCATTGCTTTTGAACTCATATTTTTTCCAATCTCTAAATCACGGACTGCATTTTTTGCAAGGTCTGTAGCCGCCGGCGATTGCCTCATCTCTCGAATTAAAAACAATTTGATTTTCAAATTGCATTTTATCGACCCATTTGCAGTTGTTGTAATGAAAAATTTTTGAATTTTTATTTCCGACGTAACTTGCGGCAAAAACAATCTGGATCGCGGTCAAAAAAATCGTCGCGGTTAAAATCGCGGCAAAAAATTTTTTCATATAAATCGCCGTCCCCGTCAATGCGCGTTTAATTCGTCAGGTGAAACTCTCGCGCGAAAAGTTTTGTAAGTCCAAAATTGATAAGCCAAAACTATCGGCACGAAGATAACCGCCGCCACCGTCATTATCGTCAAGGTGTGTTGAGTTGACGCGGCGTTATAAATCGTCAAGCTCCATTCGGGATTTAAACTTGAGACCATAAGGCGCGGGAAGAGTGCGACAAAAAGCCCGACAGTTGTTATGGCGATTGTTGCGGTTGTGCAGGCGAAGGCGGATTTTTGTTTGTTTGCTCTTGCGAATTGCCACGCACTGAAGAGTACGCCGAGTGCCGCCGCAAAAATTATCACGCCGACTGATTTTGACATCACGTCCGTTTCAAAGACAGTTGCGATGATAAAAAGTAAATACGCCGCCCAAGCTGCAATTCCGACATAAGCCGATTTTTTTCTAAGCTCAAGCAAAATTCTTTCGTCTGCGATTTTCATCATCAAAAAAGTTATTCCGTGAAATGCGAAGAGCAAGACGAAAAATATTCCCGCCAAAATTGTGTACGGGCTCAACAAGTCGAAAAATCCGCCGAGATAATGCATCTGCGAATCAATCGGGATTCCTTTCAGCAAATTTGCCATTGCCACGCCCCATAAAAGCGCGGGGATAAAACTTCCGAAAATTATTGCGCCGTCCCAAAGATTTTTCCAGTCCGAAGTTTCAAATTTTCCGCGCAGTTCAAAGGCAACGCCACGCAAAATCAACGCAATCAACATCAAAAACAGCGCGATATAAAAACTGCTGAACATTGTCGCGTAAACGTGCGGAAACGCCGCAAAAGTCGCGCCGCCCGCCGTAATCATCCAAACTTCATTCGCGTCCCAAACCGGTCCGATTGAGCGAATTAACTGCGTGCGTTCTTTTATCGACCTGCCGCAAAGCAACATCCCGACACCGTAGTCGAAGCCCTCCAAAATAAAAAATCCCGTGAACAAAATTACAATCAAGACAAACCAGATGATATTTAAATCCATTCCACTCACTCCCCGCAAAAAAAATTTTTTATATTGTAGCAAACTTTTCACTGATTGAAAATAAAAAAAATTCCCCGCCGATTTATTTTTTTTCGACAGAGAATTTTTTTTCTGACAACTGAAAACTGACAACTAAACAGCCATTGCCGCCGCGATAGCCGCACCGAGTCCCGAGCCGCCGTTGTCGAGAATCGTGTCAACTTTTTTGGCGTCCTCGCCTAGAAGTTCTTCAAAGGCGCGATTGATATTTTCTTGAACGAGAGGCATTTTTTCATAAACAGAGCCGTCAACCGCCACGTGTTGAGGCTGAATTTCGCCTTCGCCCGCGCGTTGCCAAATAATTCCGACGTAACTGGCCGCAACAAGTCGCGCCGAACGAATCACTACAGCCGCCGCAAGGTCTTGAATTTTTTTCAGGTCTGCAACTTCGAGATGGTGACCGATTTTATTTGAGACAATTTCAGAAACTTTTTCGAGATTTTCCGAAACGTCAGAAATAATCATCGACATATCGACCGAAGTCAAATTATCATAATGTTTATCCTCGTCGAGAAGTTCAGCAATCGCCATTCCGAAAAGTTCGCACATATAACGACCCGAAACCATTTTTTCAAAACGCTGTTCGCCGGGTTTTTCGGATTTTCTGTCAAAAGCTCTGTCGAAGCGGTTGGGCGTGAGATTCATGAAATTACCGCACTCAAGATTTAAAATCATTCCGCCCTTGCCGAAACCTTTCGGATCGTGAATGCTCGGTTCAAGATAACAGGTGTTGTGACCGGTCGCGTAAATCGATCCGGTGAAAACGTCAGAATTTTTGTAAGCCGCACTGAGCAAAACCGCAACCGTGTCATTGATGACGGCAACGGGGATAACATTTTCAATTCCGCGCCGTTTGAGAGCCGCCAAAAGTAAATCGTTGACGACTTCGCCCTCAACGCCCGCCGTCGCAAATTCTTTTGTCCAGATGATAAGTTTCGCGTTGTTCAAATCGTCCTGCGCGGACGGGAAAGAAAAAGTATGACCGAGATAAAATTTTGTTTCGTGTTCGCCTTCGATGGTGTCGTCGATAAGTTTGGCGATAAAATCAAACATTTGCTCTTGAGTTGAACCTTTGCCGACGTAATCATATTTGCCGGCAATGATTAAAGGCTCGGCAACGTGACGAATAATTTTGCTTTGACCCTCGCCCTCAAGACGATAGCGAAGAACCCGCACATTTGTCCCGCCGAAATCCAACGCCAGGAACTCGCCTTTTTCGTTGCCTTCGGGAAGTCCGACATAAGATTTTAACATTCTCATTGAAGAACTTTTCGGATCTTTCAAACCGATCTGCAAATCTTTGCGGAAATTCGTCGCAACTTCCCGCAACATCTCCGTCGTCGCGCTGAACTCGGAAATTACCGATTGAAATTTCATTTCGTCAAACGCCATAAAAAAATCCCCTCCACTTGAAAAAATTTTCGTTTCGGGGATTATAACACGATTTATTTTTTATGGAAAGGCGAATATTTTCTTCTTGATAAAGTAAAAGCCGATTCAAATTTTTTTACTCGATTCGATAAATTTTCTGATGCGCTCTTGAAAAATCCATTCGCCGATTTCCGCGCCCTCAAGTTCCGACGGCGCATCTTTTCCGCTGACTTTCAAAAGTTCGCCGATAAAAAATTTTGCATTCTCAAGGTACGGCGGCAAAGATTTATGATCCGCGCGAATTATGTCGTTGAAATCTTCGACAAAAATTTTTGAGCCGTGAATTTTCATAAGCAATTCTGTAATTTTCCCCGCCTTCGACAGGAGCGGTGCTCTCATATGTTCGCGAATTACGAACGCCGCAATTTTTTTCCAGTCGTTCGGCAGGGGAATTTTTTTGTTCATTTTTTCCAAAACTTTCAGCCCGCGCTTTTCGTGGTTGTAATGATGCGGCAACATTTCCGGCGGAGTTGTTCCCTTGCCGATGTCGTGGACGAGTGCGGCGAATCTTATTTCAGGCTTTCGATTCACTTTTGACACTTCGTCCAAAATTTGCAGCGAATGTTCGTAAGCGTCGCCCTCGGGATGAAATTCCGTCGGCTGAATTTTTCCTTTGAGCTGAAAAATTTCGTGGAAAGTCATTTGTAACAAATTTGCACTGTCGAGACTGCGGAAAAAAATTGACGGTTTATCTGTTTTCAAGGCGTTTTCAAGTTCTGCAAAAATTCTTTCGCCCGGCTCTTCGGAAAGTTCTATTGCGCAAAAATTCATTGCCGTCAAGGTTTCGGGCGTGATGTCAAAATTAAATTGCGCGGATTGTCTCGCCGCTCTCAACGCTCTTACGGGGTCGTCGATAAAATGTTTCGAGACTGCGCGAATTTTTTTTTGCTCAACGTCTTCAAGTCCGCCGAAGGGGTCGATAAGTTCGCCGGTCAAAATTTTTATCGCCATTGCGTTAATCGTCGTATCGCGCCGAAATAAATCTTCTTCAATCTTAACATTTTTATCGAACTTCACGCTGAAACCGCGATAACCCGCGCCGATTTTTTTTTCAGTTCGCGCAAATGCAACCTCGCACATTTTATTTTCTATCGCGATAGAATAGACGGGGAAAGATTTTCCGAACTTCAGCGCGTCGGGAAAATTTTCGGCAAAAGTTTTTTCGTCAATTCCGCAAATGCAATAATCTCTGTCATGCGCTTTGACTCCGCGAAATTTATCACGGACTGCGCCGCCCACAAGATAAGCCGTCCCGCCGAGCGAATCAATTTTTTCTGCAAAATCTTTTTCAGTCATAAGTTATCCGATAAAAAGTTGAACCCAGTAAACATTTTCGCCCGCACGAAATGAGGCGACGGCGACTTCTTTAAATCTCCCGTCAACCATATTTTGAAAATGACCGGGCGAATTTGTCCAAAGTTCCATTGCCCTTTCCGCGCCCAAATTCGTTCCCATCGCGATATTTTCTCCGCAAGCTCTGTATCTTATGCCGATTTTTCTTATCACGGTGAAACAACTTGAGCCGTCGGGTCTGTCGTGAGAAAATTTTTGAGAAATTTCCTGCGCTCTGATTCTTGCCGCCGCCTGCAAATTTGAATTGGGATTCCAAGAAACTGCGGAAACTTTGTACTTCGCCCGCAAATTGTTGAGAAGTTCCCAGCCGCGTCGCTCCTGTGCAAGATTTTCCGCGCTTGCCGTAAAATTTACGAAAAACATCGCGGTGAATAAAATCGTCGCGAAAAAATTTTTTAAGTTGAACATTTTAATCACCGATTCTGTCACGCAAAATAACGTCGTGACTGCCGCCCTCAACGATACTCACCGCCGAAACCAAAGTAATTTTCGCTTTTTCGCGCAGTTCGGAAAGATTTAACGCACCGCAGTTGCACATGGTCGAACGCACTTTTGCAAGAGTCGTATTTAAATTGTCTTTGAGCGGTCCGGCGTAAGGAACGTAAGAGTCAACGCCTTCTTCAAAAGAAAGTTTTCTGTCGCCGCCGAGATCGTAACGCTGCCAATTTCGCGCACGGTTTGAACCTTCGCCCCAATATTCTTTGTAGTAAGTGCCGTTAATTCTGATTTTGTCCGTCGGCGATTCGTCGAAACGCGAAAAATATCTGCCGAGCATCAAAAAGTCCGCGCCCATTGCCAGAGCCAAAGTCATATGGTAATCGTGAACAATTCCGCCGTCAGAGCAAACGGGAATATAAACGCCGGTCTTTTTAAAATATTCGTCGCGAGCATTGCAAACGTCGATAACCGCAGTTGCCTGTCCGCGTCCGATACCTTTAGTTTCGCGAGTTATGCAAATTGAGCCGCCGCCGATACCGACTTTGACGAAATCCGCCCCCGCGTCCGCCAAAAAATTAAATCCGTCAGCATCGACAACATTTCCCGCGCCGACTTTGACATCTTCACCGAAATTTTTATGAATATATTCGAGCGTGATTTTCTGCCATTCGCTGAAACCTTCGGAAGAGTCGATACAAAGAACGTCCGCGCCGGCCTTCAAAAGTACGGGAACTCTTTCGGCGTAATCGCGAGTGTTGATTCCCGCGCCGACGATATATCTTTTTTTCTTGTCGATGAGTTCAAGCGGATTGGTTTTATTGTCAGTGTAATCTTTTCTGAAGACCATATAGCGCAGCCGCTGATTTTTATCGACGAGAGGAAGCATATTCAATTTGTGTTGCCAGATTAAATCATTCGCCATGGGGAGAGTCGTAGTTTCGGCAGGGGCGCAAATAAGTTTTTCGAAAGGCGTCATAAAATCTTTGACGAGTTCGTCGCCCGTCATTCGAGAAATTCTGTAATCGCGGCTTGTAACGATTCCCAAAAGTTTGCCGGTAGGTTTTCCGTCGTCAGTCACCGCCATTGTTGAATGTCCCGTCACTTCAAGCAATTCCAAAACTTCTTTTAAAGTCGTATCGGGTTTTAAATTTGAGTCGCTTGAAACAAACCCGGACTTGTAATTTTTTACGCGGGTAACCATTGCCGCCTGCTCTTCAATTCCCTGCGAGCCGTAAATAAAAGAAATTCCGCCTTCTTTTGCCAACGCGATCGCCATTGTGTCGTTTGAAACGGATTGCATAATTGCGGAAGTCATGGGAATGTTCAAAGTTAATTTTGACTGTTCCCCGCGCTTAAATCTTACCAGCGGCGTGGACAAATCCACATTCGCCGGAATGCACTGCGCCGAAGAATATCCCGGCACAAGCAAATATTCTCCGAAAGTATGCGAAGGTTCGTTGTAAAAAAACGCCAAGACAAACCCCTCCTTTGTCGATAAAAAAATTATATTACTTACTGAAAAAAAGTAATCCAAACTATTTCCGCTTTGTCGACAAGCGGCGGCGTAAGTTCGTCGAGATTTTCGATTTTATTCAACCGCCAATTATTATTCTTGTCTTTGTCGAAAGAAATTTTAAAATTCAGCGTGCCGATAAATTGACCGCGAATTGAACTGTCGCCCTGCATTTCGACCGTCATAACAGCTTTATCGCCGTCAATTTCAATTTCTTTCACGACGGCGGTTGAGGCTTGACGAATTTTTTCAAACTCATTGGCAACATAGGCATAGGGATTTTCTTCAGGCGTTGCAGGTTCGGGAAGTTTTTCAAAATAAGCATTTTTCACGCCTTCCAAAAAATTCAAATGCAAATCCTTGTGAGTAAAATTATAATCCTTCAAAAAATCCGCGCTGTGCTGAAAATAAGGGTCTTCGGGATATTTTTTTTGATAGGCTTCATAATTTTTTGCAAGCTCAATCGTCATATCGTCATAAGTTTGAGAAAAAAATTTTTCCGCATCGACGCGCTCGGAAAGTTTTTCAAAATTTCTTTGTTCAAGTGCAGTTTGTATTTCCGACAAAGATTTTTCGGGCGAATCTGAATTTCCGCAACCCGCAAAAAAAATCGTCAGCGAAAAAATTAAAATCAACTTCGCAGAAAAGTTTTTAATCATATGTCAACTCCTTTTTGTTTCGTGTGATTTTACATAAAGGCAATTTTTCTGTCAAATTTTTGCGTAAACAGAAAACGCCGCAGAATTTTTCCGCGCCGCTCAACCAAGTTTTAATTTTTTCAAAACGAAAAAAATTATTTTGAAGAGATTTTTTTTATTGTCCAGCTTCACAAAAATTTTTCTCTCCCGCGAATAATCTTTGAAACGATTTTTGAAAATATTTTTCAGCTCGCCGAAACCGCTTGGAGAAATTTTTGCCGCCTCATTAAAATAAAATTCCACGCCCAAATTTTTTTGCATAATCGATTGAACGCCCAAAATTTTCGCCGCACATTTTATTTTCGCAATCTGCAACAAATTTATGACAGACTCCGGCGGATCTCCGAATCTGTCAATAATTTCGTCAGTCAAATCTCGAAGTTCAGTCAAATTTTTCACGACCGCCAACCGCTGATAAATTTCGATTTTATGCATTGAACTTGAAATAAATTTGTCGTCAATGTAAGCCTCGACGGATAAATTGATTTCGGGCGACGGCTCAATTTTTTCGGGAGTTTTATTCTGCAGTTTATTGACCGCCTCTTCCAAAAGTTGACAGTACATTTCAAAGCCGACGCTTGCAATATGTCCGTGCTGTTGTGCACCGAGTAAATTTCCCGCGCCGCGAATTTCCAAATCCCTCATCGCGATTTTAAAACCCGCGCCGAGTTGTGCAAATTCTTTCATCGCGTGAAGTCTTTTTTCCGCAGTCTCGCTCAAAACTTTCATTTTTCTGTGAACGAAATACGCAAATGCCGCCTGATTGCTCCTGCCGACTCGTCCGCGCATTTGATAAAGTTGCGCCAGCCCGAAATAATCCGCGTCATAAATTATAATCGTGTTCGCGTTCGGAATGTCCAGCCCGTTTTCAATAATCGTCGTAGAAAGTAAAACGTTGAACGCGCCTTCATAAAAATCCATCATGACGCTTTCCAAAAAATTATCCGACTGCTGACCGTGCGCCGTCTGAATTTTTGCTTCGGGAACTAAATTTGCAAGTCTTTCGCGCATTAAATCAATCGTTTCAATCCGATTGTAGACGAAATAAACTTGACCGCCGCGCCGAATTTCCCGCCGAATCGCCTCAGAAATTATTTCGTCGTCGTCCTCTATCACGTAAGTTTGCACGGGGAATCTTTCAGCGGGCG
>CAJOCT010000014.1 GCA_905236725.1 uncultured Selenomonadaceae bacterium
TAGTCGGCTGAACTTGAACTTGTTGAGCTTGATTTAAATTCGTCGGTTGAACTTGAACTTGTTGAGCTTGATTTAAATTCGTCGGTTGAACTTGAACTTGTTGAGCCTGATTTAAATTAGTCGGCTGAACTTGAACTTGTTGCGCCTGATTTAAATTAGTCGGCTGAACTTGAACTTGTTGCGCATGGTTTAAATTAGTCGGCTGAACTTGAACTTGTTGCGCCTGGTTTAAATTAGTCGGCTGAACTTGAACTTGTTGAGCTTGATTTAAATTCGTCGGTTGATTCTGCTGAATTATGCTCGCGTCAACGTCCGCAGATTTCCAAGTTTTTCCGCCGAGCAAGTCCAACATCGAAACAGATTGACTTTCTTCGGTCTGCGGCAGAATCGTCATCAAATTCGTCTCGACTTTTACTTCGCCTTCAACCGCAGAATTTAAATTTGTCGGGGTCAACAGGGACATCGGATCTGTCGAAAAAAAATAAGCCCAATTTGACGAAAAATTTTCCGGCTGAAAATTTTTTTCGCCTTCGAAAATTTGCGAACCTGCCGACGCAACTTCTTCATCGACTTCGGAAATTTGTGCCGAAGATTTTGGAATAACTTCCTGAGAATTTTCCGTTACTTTTTCTTGTGGAGGCGCATCCTGCGTTTTTTCATTCTGTCCTTGAGAAGATGTCTTTATCGCCGCGTCCGTCGCTGCGGATTCCATTTTGTTTTGCTGTACGGCTTCGTCAACTTCCGAAAAAGTTTTTGAGTCCTGACGGGCTTGATCCAGAGCCGTGCTGAAATTTTCTTTTTTGCCGGTTGAATTCGATGAAGTTCTGTAATTTGTTTCGGAGCGTGAACTTGCGTTGACCGAAGTCGTCGGGCGGCTTGAGTTTATCGACATCAAATTTGTATTCGCATTTGCCATTATTCGCCTCTCCTTCCTGCAAGTTTATCGAAATTTTTCATAAAGCGGTTAAATTTTTTGCGCAATAAAAAAATCCCCGCGATTTTTCACGAGGATTTTTTTACTGATTAAAAAATTTTATTTGCCAAAAGTCGGTTCAATCTGTTGCGCTTCCGAAAGATCGATTGTGACAGGCGGAGCAACTTCAGAAATTTGCGGAACTTCTTTGGCTTTTTCAGTAACTGCCGAATCTTTCCGCGCTTCTACGGCAGTCTTTTTATCTTCACTTTCTGCGGCGATATATCTCGGCACGTCGATTTCAACGGGAATGCCCATCGCTTTATCCAGTGAGGCCTTCGCCGTGTTGTATTCGTAAAGCGCACTGTAATAATTCATTTTTGCTTGAGTGAGTTTGTCGGAAGCGTCCATAACGTCCAAGTTTGTTCCGACACCCGCCGCATAACGAACCTGCGCGATTCTGTAATCTTCTTCCGCGCTGGTTATGGCAACTTTTGTCGTAGCAATATTTTTTTCCGCCGCAAGCAAACTCAAATAAGCACTGCGAACGTCAAGCTGGATTTCTTCACGAGTTGCCGCCGCATGTTCTTTGGCTTTGATAACTGCGGCATCGGCTTCGTTGACTTGAGCTTCAGTCAAACCGCCGTCAAAAATATTCCATGACGCAGAAATTCCCGCCGTCCACGAGTCATTTCTGTTGTTGCTGAAAGGTTTATCGCCGTTACGTCCGCCGTTGGCAACCGCGTTGACTTTGGGACGCAGAGCAGCTTTTGCCGCACGAACGTTTGATTCTGCCTGCTTGACTGCGTAATCTGCCGCCGCCGCGTCGGGACGATTGGTAAGAGCGTAAGCAGTGCAGTTTGTCAAATCCAGATTATATTTGTTGTAAGAGAGCTGTTCCGGAGGACGGACAACGGTATCCACCGGCAAAAGTAAATAATTGCATAAAGTCGCCATCGCAATATCATAATTATTTCTGTAACTTACCAAAGTTTGTTGAGCGTTGGCAAGTCGAACTTCTGTAGATAAAACGTCCGCCTTTGCAACGGTACCCGCGCGAAATTGGGCGTTGACGATTCTCAAATGTTCTTGAAGAGTTTTTACCTGTTCTTCGCTGACTGCAACTTGATCTGCGGTTTGCAAAATTCTGTAATAATAACTCGTTGTCTGATAGCGAACGTTCTGCAAAGCGTCTTCAAGATTTAAATCAGCGGCGTTGAGTCCGTAACGTGCGGCGATTCGTCCTTCTTTAAGCGTGCCTCCGTCATAAATCGGCATAGTTGCTTCAAGAGTATTGTTAAAAGCTCTTTTCCTATCATAACTGTCGTAATAACTTCCGCCGATTGCTTGCGCCTGCGTACTCCAACTCAAATTCGGATTTCCCCTGCGCCGGGCTTCACTGAGTTGCCAACGGGCGGATTCACGGTCTGCGATGGATTGTTTGATAATGCGGTTATTTTCCAGCGCGATCTGAATAGCCTCGTCAAGCGTCATATTGACAGCCTGCGCGGCAAATCCGACATTTGTGTACAGTGAAAAAGCCATAACGCCAGCAAGAATTGCCGCCTTCAACTTTTTCGAATAATATTTTTTTCCTGAGCGATTAAAAAATTTCAAATCATCTTCCCTCTTTCATTTCGCAATTAAAATTCCTGCTTTATACCGAAGTAAGCTGCGCGATTGTCTTTGTGAGTCACGTCATGCCACTCTCCGAGAAGATAAGTCGAGTCGGCAATTTTGAACTGGGATTTTAAACGTAATTTTGCTTCATTCGGATCATACGCTTCGGCAGAGAATTTTACATTTTTTCCGGCGTACGCGTCAAGTGCGATTCCGGGTTTTCCCGCAATAATTCCTCCCCGCGCTCCGAAACTTTCGCCGAATTTTTTTCCGACCTGCGCGTTTAATTTTGTGTGGTCGCCTATGTCTTCCGCGCCGAGTCTTAACGAAGTATCGCCCGAGGCAACATCTAAATTAAAATTTGTGTTCCAGTCCGACTTGTGATCGTGCCTGCTGTACAGAACTTCGACGGAAGGCGTGACATCAATTTTTGAAACTTTTTCCGATGCGCCCTGAACTTTTTCGAGGATTTTGTCCGCGCGGTCAGTTATATTTTTCGCGTTGTGGACGGTGGCTTTCAAGTCTTCGGCAACTTTCGGATCGCCCGCGAATTTGTTCATATTTTCCGCCATACTCGCAACGTTTTTCGACGTATCGGAAATATTTTTTAAAGTCGTCTGCAAATCTTCGGCAGTTTTGGGATTTCCGGCGAATCGGTTAATATTTTGCGTCATCCCTTCAACAGTCGCCATACTTCGGTTTAAACTCGCCAAAACTTCGTTCATATTATCCGCCATCTGCGAAACTTTTCCGACGTTTTCTTCGGACATTTTAGCAAGAGAGCCGGTGAATCGATTGACGTTGCCGGACGCTTCCTCCATATTTTTGCTCATCGTGACGACGGAAGTTTGAAAAGTTTCGTTGCCGACGATTTCTTGCATATTGCCCAAAAGACCGTCGACTTTTCCCAAAACCTTATCTATTCCGTTGAACATCGCATTCATACCAGCTTCTTCCGTGCCGTAGATATAGTCGCCGTCATCAAGATAATTTCCGTCATCTTGACCGGGCATTATGTTGACAAATTTTTCGCCCATAACGCCGCTTGAGGAAACGGTTACTTGAGAATTTTTTGGAATTTTTGTATCGGGCTTGACTTTTAAAGTGACGGTAACTCCCGAACCGTCATTTTTTATCTCTGCAACATTTCCGACGGGAACGCCTCTGAGTCGCACGGCAGATTGAGTTTCCAAGCCGACAACTTGCCTGAATCCCGCGTAAACCGTCATATCGTCATCGCTGATAATGTTAAAATCTCCGACGGCATAAATCGCGCTGCCCAACGCCATCAGCCCGCCGACCGCAAATGCTCCGACTTTTGCTTCAGCCGACAAAATATCACCCCTTCTTAGTCGTCAGTTGTCAGTCATCAGATGCTAGAGCCTATTGACTGACAGCTAAATTTGTCTGAAAAATGCTCTGACTCGCACATCTCGAATTTTTTTAAAGTTTTCGACCGTATCGACCGCAATAAGTTCGCCGTTGTAAATCATCGCGATTCTGTCCGCAATTCTGCAGGCACTGACCATATCGTGAGTTACGACAATGCTGGTGACTTTCAACGCCTTCTGAGTTTCAATAATCAGTTCGTCAATTTTGTTCGTCATAATCGGATCAAGACCGCTTGAAGGCTCATCGTAAAAAATTATTGACGGCTCAAAGGCAATCGCCCGCGCAAGTGAAACTCTTTTTTTCATACCGCCGGAAAGTTCATTCGGCATTAAATTTTCCACGCCGTCCAATCCGACTTGATGCAACTTTTCAACGACGATTTTTTGAATTTTATTTTTGTCGAAATTTGTATGTTCGACGAGACCGAAGGCAACATTTTCGCCGACCGTCATTGAATCGAACAGCGCGGAATATTGAAAGACCATTCCCATTTTCAGCCGAATTTTAGTTATTTCGTCCTCGTTCATATGAGAAATTTCGTCGCGGTCAATCCAAATTTCTCCCTCCGAAGGCTGAATAAGTCCTATCATCAATCGCAGTAAAGTAGATTTTCCCGAGCCCGAGCCGCCGATAATCGCCAAAGTTTCGCCGTCAGAAATTTCCAGATTTATATTTTTCAGTGCCGCCTTTGCACCGAAATATTTGCTTACATTTTTTATTTTAATCATCGGTAAATTATAAATGTTAAAATTGCATTCAAAATAAAAATAACGATAATCGACGTGACAACGGTTTTGGTAGTTGCCTTGCCGACGCCCTCCGCGCCGTTGGGACAGTTAAGCCCGTAATAACAGCCGAGAACCGCGATAACATTGCCGAAAAAAATTGCCTTAATCATTCCGCCCGTAAAATCGCTCATTTGCGCGAAAAAGTTTATCGAGTGAGTGAAAATATATGAACTGATTCCCGAATAATGAACTGCAACGAGCCAACCGCCGAAAACTCCGATAACGTCACCGAAAATTGTCAAAATCGGCACGACGACCATACAAGCCAACATTCGCGGCACAATTAAATAATCGACGGGACTGACTGCCATAACCCTCAAAGCGTCAATTTGTTCGGTGACTTTCATTGTGGAAATTTCCGCAGTTATCGCCGCGCCGACTCTTCCCGCGCAGACCACTCCGACCAAAACCGGCCCGAGTTCGCGCCCGATTGCTATTGAAACAACTCCGCCGACCGTCGATTGTGCGCCGAATCTGACTAACTCATGCGCCGTCTGCAAAGTGAAAACCACTCCCGTGAAAAGCAAAGTCAACGAAACTATCAACAGCGAATCCGCGCCGAGATGAGCCATTTGTCCGATTATGTGACCGATACGCGGTTTGTGCTTGAGTTGTTTCAGCGTGTCGAGATAAAGCAAAACTATCGTGCCAAATTCTTCAGCTCGTTTTATCAAAAATCTGCCGATAAGCTCAAAAAATTTTGTCAGCAATGTTTCACCTCCTCAACACAAAAATTTTTCAAGCCTTAGCAACACCGTGACGCAAGGAATTTACGGGAATATTTGCGACAAGTGCGACGGAATCGGAATCATTCGCCAGCGAAATTTCCATATCTTTTTTATTGATGACCATATATTTTGAGATAACGCCGATAATTTCGTTTTTCAGATTTTCCATAAGTTCCGGCGAAACACTTGCGCGGTCGTGAATTAAAACAACTTGGAGCCGTTCTTTGGCAATTTGCCCGGATCTCTTCTCGGGCTTGCCGAAAACTTTCATGATTATATCGAGCATGAGCCTCCCTCCTTAGAAAAGACCGAAAAGCCTTTTGAGTTTAGCGAAAAAACCTTCTTTGGGCGGCTTGAGGAAAGGAATACTTTCCCCGCAAAGTCTGCCCACAACATTTTTGTAAGCCTGCCCCGCCAAAGAATCCTTCATCGTTATGACAGGTTCGCCGCGGTTAGTTGCCATAACAACCATTTCGTCGTCGGGAACCTGTCCGATACATTCGACAGATAAAATTTCGTTGATGTCCTCCATGTCCATCATATCGCCCTTCTCAACCATCTGCTGTCTGATTCGGTTGACGACGAGTTTGACATTTTCTTTATCGGCGCGACCGAGTTCACCGATAATTTTATCCGCGTCACGCACGGCGGTAATTTCCGGCGTCGTTACAACAACAGCGCAATCGGCGGCGGCAATCGCGGTTTGAAAACCTTGCTCAATTCCCGCAGGACAGTCGATTATTATAAAATCGAAATCTTTTTTCATCTCTTTGCAAAGATCAATCAGCTGTTGAGGATTTACCGCAGTTTTGTCTTTTACCTGCGAAGTCGGCAAGAGATAAAGAGTCTCGAATTTTTTATGACGGACAAGGGCTTTATGGTAAGGAACTCGACCGCTCGTCACGTCAACCAAGTCATACATAATTCTGTTTTCAAGTCCGAGCAGTAAATCCAAATTTCTCAAGCCCGTGTCAGTGTCGATAAGTGCGACGCGATTTCCGCGCATGGCAAGCCCCACGCCGATACTTGCAGTCGTGGTAGTCTTGCCGACACCTCCTTTTCCGCTGGTTATAACTATAATTTCACTCATAAATTTTTCCTCCGCTTTAACTTGCAAATATATTTTAACGCATAATCGGTTCAAAAACAATATGCCCGTTTTTTATAGAAGCGCGTTCAGGCTGTTCGGCTTTTTCCATGTTGTCGGGGGAACGCGCAATAATTTCGGCAATACGAATTTGCATCGGCATAAGTCGATCCGCAACGACAAAAGCAGATTCATCGCCGAAGGCTCCCGCGTGAACAATTCCGCGACAAGTTCCGCGAATGTCGATATTTCCGCCCGCAATGACCTGCGCCCCGGGATTGACGTTGCCGAAAATCATAATCGAACCTTCGCTTTTTACTTCCTGCCCTCCGCGAATTGTTTTGTTGACGACGAGCATTTTTTGAGCCGGCTCGACTTTTTCTTTGGATTCGGTTTGAGGATTTTTTTTCTGCGGTGAAAAAGTCGGCAATTTTAACTCCGTGCTGAAAAGCATCCCGTGACGGTGAAACAGGCGGCGAAGTTTTTCGTTTTCTTCTTCCGGAAAACATTCCTTTGAAACAAAAACCGTCGTGCCGCGAATAAAAAATTTGTTGCCGGTCTGGAGCTTGTTTAAGAGATTTGCCTGAACGTCATCAAAACTCGCTCCCTTCGCAAAACTCAGCTGCAAGCCGGACTTCAATCCTTTGATCTTAACAATGTCACTCAAAGCAATCACCCCTGCAAAACTTTTAATGAATAAAATCTGAATAAATATTTTTCCCACATTATACATATTTTGCGGAGAAATTCCAGAGTTTTTACAGATTTTTTTCAGAAAAATTTTTTTGTGGCAACAAAGTTTTCTTGCAAAGAAAAAATGCCTGTGATAAATTAGCGACAGTTTTTTGAAAGGACGGAGATTTTTTTATGAGCGAAGTGGTTTTACATTACACGCGGGCGGGACACGTCGAAAATATTCATCGCGGAGACATTGCGGCGGTTAATTGCGCGGGCGAAGTTGTTCACGGCGTGGGAAATGCTTATTTGCCGATGTTTTGGAGGAGCGCGGCGAAACCTTTTCAAGCGTTGCCTTTCGTGAAAAACGGCGGACTTGAAAAATATAATATTTCAGAAGAAGAATTGGCGATTTTGGTTTCAAGTCACAGCGGCGAAGAAAATCACGTTGAATTGGTGCGCGGGATTTTAAAAAAACTCGGGCTTGACGAAACTGTTTTGGATTGCGGAGTTTTGCGTCCGCTCAACGGCAAGGCTTATAAAAAATTACTTTTGGCGGGCGAACCGATTACAGCAGTTCACAATCAATGCTCGGGCAAACATTCGCAGATTATCGCGTTGGCAATTATGCTCGGCGTTCCCGTCGAAGGTTACATAAGACCCGAACACCCCGCGCAGAAGTTAATTTTCAAACACGTGGCGATGGCTTCAAAAATGCCCGAAGAAAAATTGGAAATCGGGATTGACGGTTGCGGAGTGCCGGTTTTTTATCTGCCACTTTACAATATGGCTTTGGCTTATGCGCGACTTTCCACGCCGAAAAAAGGCGACTGGGGAGAATATGAACTTGCCGCGACAAAAATTCGTGACGCAATGAGCAAATATCCGCAAGTCGTCAGCGGCACGGGCAGAATTGATTTGGCTGTCCCCGAAGTCACGAAAGGCAGAATTATTGCAAAAATCGGCTCGGACGCGGTTTATTGTCTTGCCGTCAAAGATGAAGACTTGGGAATTGCTTTTAAGATTGAGGACGGAAGTTTTGCCGCGATAACGCCGATGGTTATTGCCGTGCTGAAAAAATTCGACTTGCTCACGAAAGACGAAGCCGACGAACTTGATAAAAAATTCCCGCCGACTTTAAAAAATCATCGCGGAGAAATTATCGGCACTATCGAAACAGTTTTTTGACGGGCTGTGTTCGTAATTTTAAGCAATCTTATGTCTGAGAACTTTTTACCAAAAACTGATAAAAAAAATTTTCCTGACTTCCTGCAAAAAAAATTGCGGGAAGTTTTTTTATTTTTTAAAGGAAAATTTAAATCTTTAGAAAATATTCACGTAAAAATATTTTTTGCGAGGATCGAAATGCTGGAAAAATTAAAACGCTTAAGATATATTGCGGCGGTGGCGGTTATGTTACTTTTTTTCCCGCTCGTTGCCATGGTTATCGATTTCGGAAAAAATTTTGAACAGTCTCCGAAGATCGGAATAATAACTTTGGGAGATATTAACGTGCCCGGCTGGAATAAATCTCATTATGACGGAATAAAGGCGGCTTGCGACAGATTCGGGCTTGAACTTCTTGTTCGCGACAACGTTCCCGAAAATACCGGCAGATGTCCCGCGGCAATTCGCGAGCTTGTGCAAGAGGGCGCGGACATGATTTTTCTTTCCAGTTTTAATTATGCCGTCGAGTCAAAAGAAAGCGTCGAAAAATTTCATAACATTGCCTTCGCCACAAATTCTTCCGAAGTCCACACGAGAAATTTGACAAGCTACTTTCCGCGAATGTATCAAGCAAGATATTTGTCGGGGACGCTTGCCGGAATGAAAACAAAATCGAATGTTATCGGCTACGTTGCCGCCATTCCCAACGCCGAAGTTATTCGCGGGATTGATGCTTTTACTTTGGGCGTGCAAAGAGTCAACCCCGATGCAACAGTTGTTGTTATTTGGACAAACTCTTGGCAGGACGAAGTTAAAGAAAAAATCAATGCAGAAAGATTGATAACCGAAGTCGGCGCGGACGTTTTGACTTATCATCAAGACGAAGACACCGTCGCAAAGGTTGCGGAAAAATTCGGCGTGGATTTTATCGCCTACAACGCAATTTTGTCGGGTTACTCGGAACATTATTTGGCTTCGGTTTATTGCGATTGGGAGTTATATTACATCGATATGATTGAGCGATATTTGAAGGGCGAATTAAACACAATGAAAAATCACTGGCTGGGAATTGACAGAGGCGCGGTCGGCTTGCGGGAATTTTCTTCCGCCGTTACTCCCGAAATGATTGCCAAGATTGATTCATTTAAGCAGGAACTTATCGGCAACAGACAAATTTTTTTCGGTCCTCTGTATGACATTGACGGCGAAATTATTTGCGAGGACGGCGACGCAATTTCTGACGATGTACTTTTTGAAAGCATGAATCGGCTTGTTAAGGGGGTGGAAATTCTTGAGTGAGGAACGAAAAAATTTTTTGGAAAAAATTCCGTTTTCTGTCTTATTGAGTCGGCGAATAGTTGTTCAGTTTTTGGGATTATTATTTTTGCTGATCTGCGCGGGACTTTTCGGGCGGACGGCAGTCAGCGGATTATTAAACGCGACTTTGGAAAAAACCGTTGCGCGGCAAATGTCGGATATGTCAATCGTTGCGGAAGAAAGATTCGCGAAAGAATTGGCGGAACTCAAAATGGCGGCGCAATATATTGAGGCACACCCGAGCGACGAAAACGAAGAAAATTTTTTGAACTTGTTAAAAGAAGACGATTTGAAAATAAAAGTCGGCTTGATTCGCTTGGACGGATCGGCAGTTCGCGGCAAAAATTTATCGAAGTGGGAATTTTTACGCCTGCCGATGGCTTATCGTGGCAATGATGTTGTTGACTACTGTCCGGGTCGAGGAATTTTATTTGCCGTGCCGGTTTTTAAAAATAGAAATGTTCATCGCGTGCTTTATCGCCTGTACGACGAAAAACTTTTATCGGATATGTTCGGGCTTGCCGAATACAATTCAGACAGCCGCCTTGTCATTCAGGAGCGCAACGGAAATATTATCATTCCTTATAAAAATTACGGCGAGCAGGATAAAAAATTTTTTGAAAACCAAAAAATTCGCGACGGCTTCAAAAAAATCCGCGAAATTTTGAAAACGCATAAATCCGGCGCGGTTTACTCAAACAGCGAACTCGGCAGATATTTCCTTTTCGCAACAGATCTGCCGCAGACAAATTGTTCGATGATAGGTTACGTGCCTTGGAAGGCGGTTGCGGGCGATATTTTCAAAATTTACACAATCGTTATCGGTTGCGGGATTTTGATGTTGATTTTCCTTGCCGCGCTCGGTGCATATCTTTTTGTCGTGCGACTTAAGGCGGCGGAAAGTGACGAACTGCGCGAGGCAAAAGAGGCAGCCGATGCCGCCAACAACGCCAAAAGTGCTTTCCTTGCGAACATGAGCCACGAAATTCGTACGCCGATTAACGCGGTTATCGGGATGAACGAAATGATTTTGCGCGAGTCGAAGGACGCAAATATCATCAAGTACGCGCACAACGCCGCCGCCGCCAGTGAATCTCTTCTGCATTTGATAAACGATATTCTGGATTTTTCAAAAATCGAGAGCGGCAAATTTGAAATTCTTGAGGAAAATTATCATCTTTCCGACGTAATAAAATCTTTGGCGAATATTATCAGACCGCGCGCCGACAAAAAAAATTTGAGCTTTAAAATCGAAGTTGACGAAAATTTAAAAAATAACTTGTTCGGCGACGCGTCGAGAATCAGGCAGATCGCGCTGAATTTTTTAACTAACGCCGTTAAATATACAAAGGTCGGCGGAATTGAATTTATCGTCGAGCAAGAAAAAATTTCCGATGACGAAGTCTTTCTGAAATTCACGGTAAAAGATACGGGCTTGGGCATTCGGGAAGAGGACGTAAAAAAATTATTCCAAGACTTTGAACGGCTTGACACGCGCAAAAATAAAAATATCGAAGGCACGGGCTTGGGTCTTGCGATAAGTCACAGACTTATTGAGATGATGGGCGGAGAAATCGGAGTTCAAAGCGTTTACGGCGAGGGCTCTACTTTTTATGCGAAAGTCCCGCAAAAAGTCGTCGGCGAAGAAGTTGTCGGGAAAATTACCGAAGACCCCGTCAATAAAAAAGAAAAATCTAAAACCGAATACAAGCCCGCTTTTATTGCGCCGGAAGCAAAAATTTTGGTCGTCGATGATAACGAAATGAATTTGCTTGTCGCAACGAGTTTACTCAAAGGCACGAAAATACAAGTCGATACGGCAATCAGCGGCATGGAATGTTTGCGAAAAATCGCCGAAACTCAATACGATTTAATTTTGCTTGATCAAATGATGCCCAGCCTTGACGGAATACAAACCATGAAAATTGCGCGGGAAATGGAAAATAATTTGAGCAAGGACGCGCCGATAATCGCGCTGACCGCAAACGCAATTTCCGGCGCAAGAGAAATGTTAATCGGCGAGGGCTTTGACGATTATTTAAGCAAGCCGATTGACGTTCACGCGATGGAAGAAATGCTGATGAATTACTTGCCGATTGAAAAACTTCACGCGCCGAAAGAAGAAGATTCGGCGGAAGAAGAAATTTCGGCGGAAGAAAAAATTTCTCAACCCGACTTGAAGTATATCGACGTTGATTTGGGTTTGGAATACAGCGCGGGAATGGCGGACTTGTACAAAAATATTTTGGAAACTTTTTGCGACTTGAAGGAAGAAAAGCAGGCAAAATTGAATGAATCTTTCATTAACGAAGATTGGAAAAATTACACCGTCTTCATTCACGCCTTAAAGTCGACTTCGCTTTCTTTGGGCAGTGAAAAAGTTTCTTCAAAGGCAAAGGACTTGGAAACGGCGGGAAAGGTGATAACTTCCGCAATAACTTCCGAGCTTGAAAAACACGAGGCGATAGAGTTCATAAAATCTCACCACGCCGAAGAAATGAATTTGTATGACAAACTTGCCGAAGAAGCGGCTCAAGTGATAAAAACTCTTTAAAAAATTTTTTGGGAGGCAAAAATATGGAGAATAAGCAAATTGAGGGCAACGTGGTTTTGGTTATCGATGACGACGATATAAATTTGCAAGTCGCCAAAATGATTCTGGAAAAAAAATTGCCGTGCCGCGTGATAATCGCCGACAACGGTATTCAAGGACTGGAAATTTTGCGCCGCCAATATGTTCGCGTTGTTCTTTTGGATATTATGATGCCGGACTTTGACGGAATCGAAGTTTTAAGGGAAATTCGCGCGGACAGCAAGCTGAAAAATATTTACGTGATGATGCTCACCGCGTCCACCGACAAAGAAAACATCAAACAGGCGATTGAACTTAACGTCAGAGATTATATCCGCAAGCCTTTTTTGCCCGCCGAACTTATTGCGCGAGTTCAGAAAAAACTTATCATGAAAGCCGACGCAGAAGAAATTTCAAAAATTCTCGTCATTGACGACGACGAAAATAATTTGAGCAGTCTGAAAAAAATTCTTGAAGATCATTTTCCGCACGAAGTTTTGACGGCAAACAGCGGGATAAACGGAATGGAAATTCTGCGCGAAAAAGAAGTTAATCTCGTCATTGCGGCAACTTCCATGAGATTTATCAACGGCTTCAGGATTTTGGACTTTATGGGCAAGGACAGCAAACTCAAAAAAATTCCCGCGATTTTAACCGCACCCGAAGGAAGCGACGATATTTTGAGAAAAATTAAATTGAGCGACGCGGCGAATTCTATCACCATTCCTTTCAACACGGATAAAATTGTTTCCATTGTTACCGAGACCATATAAAAGGAGGAAATTTTTATGGTTCACATAGTCGGCGCGGGGCCCGGCGACCCCGAATTGATAACGGTTAAAGGTCACAAACTTTTGAGCGAGGCGGATGTTGTAATTTACGCAGGTTCTTTAATCAACCCCGAAATTCTAAAAATCTGCAAGCCCGATGCGGATATTTACAATTCTGCGGAGATGACTTTGGAAGAAGTTATCAACGTGATAAAAAAAGCCGAATCGGACGGAAAAATGACTGTAAGACTGCACACGGGCGACCCGTCGATTTACGGCGCAATTCAAGAGCAGATGGACGAGCTGGACGAACTGAAAATCGAATTTGACATTGTGCCGGGCGTAAGTTCGTTTTTGGCGGCGGCGGCGGCGTTGAGAAAAGAATACACCTTGCCCGGCATAACGCAAACGATAATCCTCACGCGGCGCGGCGGAGTTACTCCCGTTCCCGACAAAGAATCTCTAAAAAAGTTGGGACAATCTCAAGCGACAATTTGTATTTTCTTGTCGATAAGCTCAATTAAAGAAGTCGTCAGGGATTTAATGTCTGCGGGCTATAAATCTTTAACACCGGCGGCAGTAGTCTACAAAGCGACTTGGGAGGACGAAAAAATTATCAGAGGCACGCTCTCAACAATCGCCGAACAAGTTAAAGTCGAGGGAATCGGGCGCACGGCAATAATAATCGTCGGGCAATGTTTGAGCACACAAAAAGGCAATTATGCACAATCGCAACTTTATTCGCCGCAGTTCAGTCATATGTTCAGGACGGCGAAGTTGTGACGATGAAAATTATAATTGCAATCGACAGTTTCAAAGGAAGTTTGACGAGTTTGGAGGCGGGCAGTGCGGCGGCAATCGGCGTAAAAAATTTTTTGCCCGATGCCGAAGTCAAAATTTATCCGCTTGCAGACGGCGGCGAAGGCACTTGCAGAACTTTGACGGAAGGTCTCGGCGGTCAAATAAAATCTGTCGAAGTTTTAAATCCGCTCGGCGAAAAAATTTTTGCAGAATTCGGCGAAATTCCTCAAAAAAATTTGGCGGTTATCGAAATGGCAAGTGCGGCGGGTTTAAATCTTGTGCCGAAAAATTTGCGCAATCCGCTGAACACTACAACTTTCGGAGTAGGCGAAATAATTTTATCGGCAATTCGCGACGGTTACAGAAATTTTATAATCGGGATCGGCGGCAGTGCGACTAATGATTGCGGGCTGGGAATGTTGACGGCTCTGGGATTTAAATTTTTCGACGCTGAAAATAATCTCTGCGGAATTTTCGGGCGCGATTTAAAAAATGTTGTCGCGATAAAAATTGACGAAGTTCCCGCAGAAATTTTTGACTGCAAATTCAAAATCGCCTGCGACGTGAAAAATCCTTTGACGGGTGAAAGCGGTTGCTCAAAAATTTACGCTCCGCAAAAAGGCGCAACTGACGAAATCGTTCAAAATATGGACGGTTGGATAAAAAATTTTTTCGAACTTACATTAAAAACTGTTCCCTGTCCACTGCCCGCTGTCCGCTACACCGAAGGCGACGGAGCGGCAGGCGGCTTGGGTTTTGCGTTCAGAACTTTTTTGCGCGGCAAACTTTTGCCCGGCGTAAATTTAATTTTGGACGCGCTCAACATTGCCGACGACTTGAAAAATGCAAATATTTTAATCACCGGCGAAGGCTCGATAGATTCGCAGACTTTGCAGGGAAAAGCTCCGGCGGGCGTTGCGAAGTTGGCGAAAAAATTAAATCCAAAAATAAAAGTCGTTGCAATCGGCGGCGCAGTTCAAAATATCGGCGGAAATTCGGAAATCGACGCGACTTTTTCAATTTTGCGAAAACCGATCTCACTCGACGAGGCAATGAAAAAAAATATCGCGCAAGAAAATATTTCCGCGGTGGTCGAACAAATTATAAGATTGTTGGTGTAAAAAATTTGGCAAACGGTTACGAATATCTTCAGCCGAAATATGTAGGCGAGTTCAAATGTGACGGGAAAAAATGTCCCGCAAATTGTTGTTGTCGCGATTGGCAAATTGTTGTTGACGACGAAACTTATAAAAAATATTCCGAGATTGAAAATTCCGCGCACGAAATTACAAAACATCTCATCCCGAACGAAGAAGGCGCGGGATTTTTGATTGCTCATTCGGGCGGAAATTGTCCTTTTATGACAGCGGAAAAACTTTGCAGTATTCAAAAAACTTACGGCGAAGAATTTTTGTCGCAAACTTGTTTGAGTTATCCGCGTCAACTCGTAAATTTCGGCGCGATTATCGAAAGAACTTTGTCGCCGACCTGTCCTTTGGCGGCGGAGTTAATTTTAAATTCAAAAAAAATAAAATTTGAAACTTCTCCCGTAAAACTTCCGAAATGGGCACACGGAAAATTGATTGTCGGAGAAAATAAAGTTCCCGAAAAATTTTTGCCGCACATCACAGAAATTCAATTCACGGCGATTTCAATTTTGCAGGAAAAAAGATTGACGATCGATCAACGTTTGATAGTTTTGGGATTTTATCTTTTTCAAGTCGAAGATTTCGATCAGCGCGGAGAATTAAATTTAATTCCGACACTCAATAAAATTTACACGTCCGAAGAATTTTTTTCCGAACAAATTCAAATGCTTTTGCACAGCGTAAGTTTTCAAATTTTGGAGTTTGCGGAGAATTTTTTCGGATTGCTGGAAAAACTTTACGGCGACGAAAAAGTTTTGACGACGACGGGAAATAAAAAATATATTGAAATTCTCTGCCGCGCGATGAATTTTAATCCCGCCGACGATTTAAATTTTCAGGAGCTCGCGGAAAATTATTTTGACTTGCTGGAAATTAAAAAAATTTTTCTCAAGGATTACGCGAATTTTTTTGAAAATTTTTTGGTCAACGATTTTTTCGGCGGAGTTTATCCTTTCAAAGTCGGCGGCTCGATTCAAAATAATTTCGCTGTTTTCGTCGCAACTTATAAAATTTTGGAAAATATCGCGCTTTCGATGACGGCTCAAAGTCGCGCCGATGAAAAAAAACTTCGCGCAGAAATTTTTGAAATGCTGTCGAATATTTCGATGGATTTAAATCATAACGAAAATTATCTTGCCGCAATCGCCGATTTTTTGAAAGACAAGTCCGAAATTACAATCTTTATGAGAAGTTTTTTGAGCGGCACAAAATAAATTTTTGAGGAAGTGATTTTTTTTGAAGAAAATGGGACTGCTCGGACCGAAGGGAACGCACTCCGAAGAAGCGGCAATTTATTTAAAAAAATTTTTGGCGGATGAAGTCGAATTGATAATTTTTTCGGAAATTTTCGAGGTTTTGAGTGCGGTCGAAGAAGGCAAAATCGATTCGGGATTTGTGCCGGTGGAAAATTCGCTTGAAGGCTCAATAAACATCACGTTGGACACTTTGGCGCGGACGGATTTTTTGCAAGTCACGCACGAACTTATTTGGCCGATTCACAATTATTTGATGACGAAGGCGGGAGTCACTGAAATAAAAAAAATTTTCTCGCACGCGCAACCGATTTCACAATGCAGAAAATATTTGCGAAAAAATTTTCCCGGCGCAGAAATTATTTCAACGTCGTCAACTGCTCGCGCGGCGGAAATCGTTGCACAGTCCGAAATTTTTGACGGCGCGGCGGCAATTTGTTCGAAACGCGCGGGCGAATTAAATAATTTGGTCGAAGTTGCGGCGGAAATTCAAGACAACTTGGCGAACAGCACGAGATTTTTTGAAGTTGAGCGCGAAAATAAAAATTTGCGCGGCGATAAAGTTTTGATAATTTGTCAGATTGACGGAAAAAAATCCGGTGCACTTTATGAAATTTTGGAAGAGTTCGCGCTTCGCAAAGTAAATATGACGCGAATTGAATCGAGACCCGCGCGGACGAAACTCGGCGAATATATTTTTTTCTTCGACTTGGAAACCGATATTGACGAAAAAATTTTGAATGAATCGGTTGAGGCCGTTCGAAAAAAAAGTATTTGGCTGAAAAATCTCGGAAAATTTCCCGTCATCGCCGCGCAAAAATAAATTTCTGTCATTAAAAATTCAAGAAAATCTGCGATAATATAAACGATAAAATTTTTTGAGGTGAATTTTGTGAAAAAAGTTAATTTGGCAATCGTCGGAGTGACGGGCGCAGTCGGTCAGGAATTTTTAAAACTCATTGAAGAAAGAAATTTTCCCTTCGCCGATTTAAAAATGTTGGCATCTTCGCGCAGTGCGGGGAAAAAAATAATTTTTATGGGAAAAGAATACACTGTTGAAGAGACAACTGAAGATTCTTTCGACGGCGTGGACATTGCGCTTTTTGCGGGCGGTTCGGCAAGTAAAATTTTCGCACCGGCGGCAGTCAAAGCGGGCGCAGTCGTAATCGACAATTCCAGTTCCTTCAGAATGAATCCCGAAGTTCCTCTGGTCGTTCCCGAAGTCAACCCGCAGGCAATTTCCAGGCACAAAGGAATCATTGCAAACCCGAATTGCTCGACAATTATTATGGTTATGGCACTCAAACCGCTTTACGATATTTCAAAAATTAAGCGCGTGGTCGTTTCGACTTATCAGGCGGTTTCGGGCGCAGGTCGCGAGGGAATGGAAGAGTTGAAAACTCAACTTGACGATTTGGCGAAGGGCGAAAAAATTCAGCCGAAAATTTTGCCCGTCGCTTCGCTCGAAAAACATTATCAAATTGCGTCGAATCTTTTGCCGCAGATTGACATTTTTATGGAAAACGATTACACAAAAGAAGAAATGAAAATGATTGACGAGACGCGCAAAATTATGGAAGATGACGAAATGAAAATTACCGCGACGACTGTCAGAGTTCCTGTTTTCAGAAGTCATGCCGAATCGGTCAACGTGGAATTTTTCGACGAAGTTTCTGCGGAAGAGGCGAAAAATGCGCTGAAAAATTTCCCCGGCGTGATTTTGTGCGACAATCCTTCAGAAATGATTTATCCGCAACCTTTGGAAACTTCCGGCAAAGATGATGTCGAAGTCGGTCGGATAAGAAAAGATTTTTCGGTTGAACACGGTTTGAACTTTTGGGTTTGCGGCGATCAGATAAGAAAAGGCGCGGCGTTGAATGCTCTGCAAATTGCGGAATTCTTAATAAAAGATTAAATATTTTTTGTCGGTAAAAAAAACTCTTGACACAGAAAATTTCTGCGTCGAGAGTTCTTTTTTTTCTTCAGAGAAAATTTTTTAATAAGATCTTTATTTCTTTTTTAGAAAAAGAAACGAAGCAAAGAAAAACCGCCCGCTTCGTTCGCGTCACGCTCACTGGGCGGGCAAGGGCGCGCGTCCGTGCGCGCCTCTTTTTTGTTTGAAAATTTAAGCCGTGAACACCGGTTCTATTTTTTTCAGCCGAGTAAATTTTTTGCGTTCAGACCAAGAATTTTTTCTTTATCCTCGTCGGCAACGGGAAGATTTTTTATAAAATTTACGGATTCTTCGGGCGATGACCAAGGGCTGTCGGTGCCGAACAAAATTTTTTCCGCACCGAAAATTTTTATAAACTGCAAAAATTTTTTCTCTTCAAGCAAATTTAAATCTTCTTCACGCCAAAAAAAATCTTCTCGCGCAGGAATTTTGCCTGTCGAAAATGCAGTGTCCATAAAAAATTTTTTGTCCGCAAGTTCGATTAAAACTTCGTCCCAATTTTTCCAGCCGCCCATATGCGCCAAAACAAATTTAAATTCCCCGATCTCTTCGATAAGATTTCTTGCCATTTTCGGCGAACAATTTATTTTTCCGGGAAAACCGATGTCCAGCCCCGCATGAGTGACGACGATTAAATCCAACTCGGCGGCTCGGTAAAAAATCCGCATAAATTTTTTGTCGTCCAAATTCGTCTTTTGATAGACGGGATGAACTTTGATGCCTTTGAAACCCAGATTTTTTATCCGCGAAAGTTCTGCGCGATAATTTTCAAAATCGGGATGCATACTCGCAAAAGATAAAATTCCGCGCTCGGAAAATTTTTCATTCAGTTGAGCGGCGGAATTATTTATTTTCTCAACCTGCGCGATGTGCGTTGCCACCGGCAAAATTATCGAAATATCCACGCCGAATTTTTCCATAGAATTTAAAAGCCCGCTCAAACTTCCGTCCGTGAAAGCCTTCGACTTGCTTGACCTGCTTAATTTTTCAATAACGTCAGCGACAATTTTTTCGGGAAAAATATGCGTATGAAAATCTATTATCAAAAAAAAACCTCCTCAAAATTTTTTGGACGAAAAAATATTTTAAAAAATTCCTGTATCCGCAACGGCGATTTTTCAAAGTTAGATTTTTGGTTTATAATGTACAAAAATTTTCGGGAGTGAAAGATTTTGAATGAACAAAAATATCCCAAACTTGAAAGGTTACATATTCTGCGCACGGAAACTCTAATCAGTATGCGCGACAGGGCTTTTGACACGTTCACGCTTTTTTTTGAAAATTACAGCGACGGAATTTTGAGCGGTTGCCGTCCGATCACCACAAGAACTTCCATAACCTTGAGCACGGGAGCCATTCTGCACAATAAATTTTTGTACTTAATCAAAGAGCCGATGTCGATTGATTACGAGCCGACCGACGAAGATACGATTATGAAAATAATTTTTGAGCCGGAGCTTGAAAACGAAAATTTTATTCAGCGAAATGTTTCGCTAAAACTTTCGCGCGATTTAATTTTGACGAACAATGAAATGGAAATTTGCAGATTTAAGTTGAAAAAAGGCGCGATTCTTCGCACGAATTACACGGATTTTTTTGACAGAGCAACGGAATTTGACACAATAAACACAATCAACGTTCCTTATGCCGCGCCGAATGAAAGCACAATTTCGCCCGACATTATAAAAAATTTTGCGCAAGAGGCAAAAGATTTTTCGTTGGAAATTGAAGATTTTTTCTTTTGTATGGAGGCTTTGGGCGGAAATATTATTTCTTCGGAGCAAATTGCCTTTTACATTGAACACAGATTAAAAATAAATTTGCCAAATAAAGAAAATCAAACACTTTACGAACATTTGTGTTTGATTTTGGAAGATATTAAAAACGGTCGGCCGCGCGAAATTTTAGGAATGAAAAACCGCCGCAGAGAAATTATCGTCGATTGACTTTAAATAATATTTTTTTCGTAAGCGTCATAAAGAAGTTTGAGTTCTTCAATTTTATCGTAAATTTCGACCTGCAATTTCGAGGCAAGATCAAAATCGCCGTCGTTGAGTGCGTTAATCGTCCGCGTGAAAAGAGACTTTTCGTCGATTGAATCTTTCGCGAGTTCTGCGCGGAGGTTGAAAATTTTATTCCAGTTATAAGCGTCTTGATCTGTGACAAAGGTCGAGTCGATTTTTTTTGCCTTCCTGACGAGCGTACGAAGTTCCGGCAAAATTCTGGCAATCCATTCGGTTTTCCAGCGCAAAAGAGCCGCCTCTTTGAACGAATTTATAATTCTTTCCTGCAAAGCTCCGCCGCGAGAAATAATTTCGACTTTTTCGGGATATTTGTTGAGCGCGTCCAAATTTTCCCAGACAGTTTTCGGCGGGTGACCGAAAAGCCTGTTGCGCTCGTCATCGGTGTAAGCCTCGTAAACGTCCTCTTCCGAACGATAGGCGCGATCTTTTTCGAGATAAAAGCCCTCCTGACCCGCATCTTTTGAAAGTTCCGCCAAAAGTTCTTTCGTCGTGTGGGTGACTGACATTTTAATCCCGTCGAGAATTGCGGAATATGCGGCGGCAAGCACAAGATAAATATTTGTATACGGATTGCAACCGCGCAGTTCAAATCTCGTCGCCATCGGATTTTCAAGATCGCGAATCAAGCTGACTAAAATTGTTCTGTTGCGGCTGGGAATTTTCGGAGTGTGTCCCAAAGAGGTTACGATACAGACGGGAGCCTCAAAGCCGGGTTTTAATCTGTTCAAAGAATCATTCGTCGCGCTTACGAAAGGATTGATGACCTCGTAATTTTTCAAAAGGCCCATCAACGCACCGTAACCGACCGCCGACATAAAATCTTCGGAGGGATTTTTCGCGGCAAAGATATTATGAACTTTTCCGTCCGCAGTTATCGCCGCCAAGCCCAAATGAGTATGCTCGCCGTTACCCGCAAGCCCGACCATCGGTTTCGCCTTAAAGCTGACTTCGAGACCGTTCGCGCGGAAAATTTCTTTGACGACGGTACGAACGATAATTTCATTGTCCGCCGCCTGCACAGCGTTATCATATTTCCAGTCAATTTCAAGTTGTTCGCAAACGTGCGTCAAATGTCCCGACTCGTCAATTTGCGCTTTCAAACCGCCGACTTCTTTGTGACCCATCTCAACGTCAAGACCGTATTTGTCCAACTCAAGCAAACTTTGCTCAAGCGCACAACGTACCGCGCCGTGAGTTCTTTCCCAGTACTGCTCCTGCATAACCTGCGAAGCCGTCATCTCTTCAATCGCCGCCTCTTCAAGCGGAGTTTTCACCCAAAATTCCAACTCTGTCGCAGAAGTGAAAGTTATATCGGTGATTTCCTTGCCGCTTACGTCCAGACCGTCAATTTCGGGGTAGTGATGAAAAAGATCGACAAGTTCGCGTTTAACATTTATCAAAGTGTCCGTCAAAATTGCCCGCGCGTCAACTCTCTTGCCTTCGTGAATCAAAAACGCGGGGATTCTCAAAGTTCCGACGGGGCGATTGGTGACGTTGTCGTAATGCTCAAAATTATAATCGACGAACCAGTTGACGTTGTGATCAATCGGCATATCGACTTTTGCGTTGTTCAAAGTTGCAATTCCCGGCAGGACAACGCTTGAGCCGTCCGTTTGAACCGCACTTCCAGAAAAAAATTCGTCGATGTCCTTGATGAAAACTCGCACGGGAATTTTTTCATCGGTGTCATTTCCCGCCAAATCAATTCCCATCAGCGAAACAAATTTTATTTCGGGGTGTTCGCGAAGTTGCCTGATAATTTCCTCCTTAGGTGTATTCGCTTTGATCGAGTAAAGCAGATCTGCCATAAAACATTCCTCCAAATTCATAATGTAGAAAATATAATTAAATTTTTTTTGTGATAAACATTGCATCGCCGAAAGAAAAAAATCTGTAACGATTTTCAACCGCCTCGCGATAAGCCGACAAAATAAAATCTCTTCCCGCAAATGCACTGACCAACATTATCAAAGTCGACTTGGGCAGGTGAAAATTGGTTATGAGCGCGTCGACAATTTTAAATTCATAGCCCGGGTAAATAAAAATTTTCGTCGAATCGGAACCGACTTTGACGGAATTTTTATTTTCAGCCGCCGACTCCAAAGTTCTGACGGAAGTTGTGCCGACCGCGATAACTCGCCCGCCGCGCAATTTTGTTTCGTGAATTAAATTGGCGGTTTCTTCGGGGATTGAAAAAAATTCTTCGTGCATTTCGTGATTTTCGATATTTTCAACCTGCACGGGGCGAAAAGTTCCCAATCCGACGTGCAAAGTCACGAAACCGAGATTCACGCCGAAATTTTTTAAATCTTGCATTTGTTCGGTCGTGAAATGAAGACCGGCAGTCGGTGCGGCGGCTGAACCTCTTTCGCGATTGTAAACTGTCTGATAACGTTCGGCATCGTCAAGTTTTTCATGAATGTAAGGCGGCAGGGGAGTTTCGCCGAGTTTATCGAGAATTTCCTCAAAAATCCCGCTGAATTTAAATTTGACGATTCGCCCGCCGAAATTTGTCCGCCCGATAATTTCGCAAGAAAGTTCGTCGCTGAAAAAAACTTCCGCGCCTTCCAAAAGTTTTTTGCCGGGTCTTGCCAAAGTTTCCCAAGTCGTCGAGTCAATTCTTTTCAGCAAAAAAATTTCGACCTTCGCGCCGGTTTTTTTTTGCCCGATAAGTCGCGCGGGAATTACTCGCGTATCGTTAAAAATTAAAGTGTCTCCAACATTCAAAAATTTTTTCAGGTCGTAAAAATGTTCATGCAAAATTTTCTTTTCGATTGGATCTAAAACCATTAGCCGTGAAAAATTTCGCGGTTCAATCGGTTTTTGTGCGATAAGTTCTTCAGGCAATTTATAATCAAAATCGTTAAGTAACATAAAATTCCTCAAATTTCTTTAACGTAAAAATATTTAGTGGGAATAATTTTTTTGTACGGTGACAAGTCGCCGATGTCTTCTTCAAGCATTTTTTCATCAAGTTTTAAGCGATTGACAGTTTTCCAATCAATTCGCCAACTTTCGCCGACGACAATATCGGTTTTTCGTTTTGTAAGTTCTTTTTTGAGTTCTTTTTTGACGTTTTCCAAATCCGCTTCAATCTGCTTGGAAATTTTTTTCAACGCAAGAAATTCGCCGACTTTTTTGTTAAGTTCCGCATCGTTCATGGCAAGCCCTCAATATAATTTTTTTATCTCGGTGCCTTTGTAGTAATGTTGCAAAATTTTATCATAAGTCCAACCCGCCAGAGCATAAGCGTTCGCGCCGTGTTGACTCATTCCCACGCCGTGCCCGCGCCCGAAACCTTCAAAAATAACTTCGCCGCTCTGAACTTTTACATTAAAAAGCGTACTCGGCAGGGAAAATTTTTTTCTCATTTCGATCCCCGTCATCTTGAAAGTTTTTTTTGAGCCGGCAACAATCGCAAATTTTACGCGCCCGGATTGAGTTCTGTCCGCCGCGCTCCTGCCGATCAGCAAATTTGACAAAGTTATCGACTGCAAAGAGCCGAAGTTTGCGCCCATTCGCTCGGAAAAATCTGTCTTCGTGAGTTTGACCGTCCACTCTTCAGTTTGTTTATTGAGTTCTTCGGCAGGCTGAAGGTAGGGAAATTTTGTGCCCCAAACATTTTCGTTGCTCTCGGTCATTCCGCCGCTGTCGGTGTGAAAGGGAGTAAGGGCCGCCGCGCCGTTGAAATATAAAATCTCTCCGCGAGTTTCCAAAACTGCCTTATCGGTCGTCGGCGAAACTGAAGAAACTCCCTCGTAAGTTTGGCAGTGAGTGTTGTCGCAAAGATCGTAACCGTCCGTCTTGTGTCTGCCGACATTTTTCAGCGTGTAAGACCTTGCCGCAACCGCTTGAGCCTTCAAGGCTTCGGGATGAGATGAGATTAACATTTCCTCCGGCAAAACTCCGCGCAAATATTCTTCGACGGGAATTAAATTTATGATGGTCAACGCGCCTTTGTTTTTGTTCACGCGAACGCCGCCGAAATATTTTTTGCCGTTAATAGCAACCTGCAAATCTTTCAGCTCGACTTTTTCGCCGCGAACTTCGACCGCCTCAGTTTTCATCGACGCAAAATCTATCGTGAACGGCTTATCTTTTTCGATTTTCTGAATAACTTTTTTTGTGTCGGGGTCTGTCATTATGCACGGCTCGCTCATCTGAAAAGTAATTTGCGTTAATCCGCTCAAAAGTCCGATTTTTCTTTCGGGCTGCCAAACAGATTTTTTTATCGGCGCGGAAGTTTTTTTATCGACGGAAGGCGCGGCATCGGTGCTGAAATTAACTGCAAAAAAAATCGCCGCAACCACCGCCGCAAAAATTTTTCTTTTAATCAAACTTTTTCCTCCTAAAAAATTTTTTTCGGTAATATAACAAGTTTTATTTTTATTTGCAAGATATTCGCAATCAGAATGGCGCGAAATAATCTTTTTTTATTGGACAGAAAAAATTTTTCAATTTAAAATCTTTGCAGAAAAGAGGTTATGACAATGACACTTGAAGAACTTTTAGAAACTTTTGCGGACGAAAATCACCCCGCAATGAAAAATCCCGAACGTTTGAATTTTTTCCGCGAACTTTGCGAAGAGACAAGAAAAATTGAAATGGAACTCAATACGAGTTACCACACGCCGCAAGAGATTATTGAAATTATGTCGCGGCTGACGCACAAAAAAATTGATTCGACTTTTCGGCTTTTTCCGCCGTTTTACGCGGACTTCGGAAAAAATATTTCTTTCGGCAAAAATGTTTTTATAAATTCCTGCTGTCACTTTCAAGATCAGGGCGGGATAAAAATCGGTGACGGGGCGTTTATCGGTCACAACGTTGTTTTGGCGACGGCGAATCACGATTTAAACCCGCGAATGAACAGAAAACTTTCTTACGCGCCGATTGAAATTAAAAATAACGTTTGGATCGGCTCGAACGCAACAATTTTGCAGGGCGTGACGATCGGCGAATGGTCGGTTATTGCGGCGGGCGCGGTCGTTACGAAAAATGTTGAGCCGTTCACTATTGTCGGCGGGATTCCCGCGAAATTTATAAAAAATGTCCCGCGTGATACCGAAAATCCGATTGAAGATATTCACGCGGGAGAAATTTAAAATAGTGGGTAGTGGACAGGGGACAGAAAAACTATCCCTCGCCGCTGTTTGCAAGAATCGGGCGACTGACGCTGTAAACGTCCTTGATTCTGCGAAGACGATTCATAATTTGTTCAACCTGCGCGGCGTTGTGTACTTCGATTCCCAAGTCAACCGTCGAAGTTTTGTTGCTTTTGTTGGGCGTGGCGTGCACGGAGTGAATATTGAGTTTCATTTCAGTCGGCACGGCAAGAATTTCGCTGAACATACCGCTTTTGTCGTTGCAAACAATTTCAATTTCGACGGTGTAAGAATTATCAAGGTTATTTTCCCAGTTGACTTCTATGACCCGCTCTAAATCCGTGCCGTTTAAAATGTTCGGGCAGTCCGCGCGATGAACAGAAATTCCTCGTCCGCGCGTGATGTAGCCGGAAATTTCGTCACCGGGAATGGGATTGCAACATTTAGCCAATCTGACAAAAAATCCGCTCTCGCCTTCAACGAGTATGCCCTGCTCATTTTTTTTCGGCACTCCTCGCGCAGGTTTTATCTCTTTTAAAAGCACGGAAACGGGAGTATCGGCCGCCAAATCTTTTTTGTGCATTTCGACGAGTTTGGAAATTACGCCGTTGATATTTATTCCGCCGTAGCCGAGCCCTGCAAGTAAATCGTCTTCGTTGGCGATTTTCATACGCTCCGCAACTTTTTCCAAGCGATTTTCTTTGAGCAATTCTTTCGGGGTGTAGCCGAGTTTTTTTAGTTCAAGTTCGATTAAATGACGACCGGTCTCGATATTTTCTTCTCGATTTTCTCTTTTGAACCAAGCGCGAATTTTTGCCCGCGTGTCACTCGACGCAACGATATTCAGCCAGTCGCGGCTCGGACCGTGATTGGATCTGTTCGTTATAATTTCGACAAGGTCGCCGTTTTGAAGTTTATATTCAAGCGGCACCATTTTACCGTTGACCTTCGCGCCGACGCAATGGTGACCGACTTCCGTGTGGATACGATAAGCAAAATCAATCGGGTTGGAACCTTGCGGCAGTGAATGAACGTCGCCGGTTGGAGTGAAAACAAAAACTTCGTCGCTGAAAATATCGACCTTCAACGCCTCAAGATATTCTTTCGGGTCTTTAATTTCGCGCTGAAGATTAACCATTTGCCTGAGCCAAGACATTTTTTGATCTCCCGCCTTGCCCGCTGCAATGCTTTTCCCCGCCTCCTTGTACTTCCAATGAGCCGCCACGCCGTATTCGGAAATTTGATGCATCGCAAAAGTACGAATCTGAATTTCCAGCGGATAACCCAGAGCCATAACAGTCGTATGCAAAGAGCGATAGCCGTTTGACTTTGGCATGGCGATATAATCTTTGAATCTGCCGGGAATCGGTTTCCACTTCGCGTGAATCAATCCGAGAACGTTATAGCAGTCTTTCACGTCGTCAACCAAAATTCTGACGGCGGACAAGTCGTAAATTTCGCCGATGTCTTTATGATCGCGAATCATTTTTTTATAAATGCTGTAAAAATGTTTTGCCCGCCCGCTGATTGCCGCGTGAATATCCAAGTCGTCAAATTCTTCCTCAATCTGTCTGACCGCTTCGGTTATATAAATTTGACGTTCCATTCGCTTCTGCTTGACGTTTTCCACCAAGTCATAATAAATTTCCGGCTCAAGATAACGCAGTGATAAATCTTCAAGTTCCCATTTTATGTTGGAAATTCCGAGCCGATTGGCAAGCGGCGCGTATAAATCCATAGTTTCTTGCGCAATTCTCTTTCTCTTGTCTTCACGCATAAATTTTAAAGTCCGCATGTTATGAAGGCGGTCGGCAAGTTTAATCATAATGACGCGAATATCTTTTGCCATTGCGATTATCATTTTTCGATAAGTTTCAAGCTGTTGATCTTCTTTCGACTTGAAGGGAATTTTCCCGAGCTTTGTCACGCCGTCGATTAAAAGACCGATTTCCGCACCGAACATATCTTCAATTTCGTCTTGAGTGAAAAGAGTATCCTCGACCACGTCATGCAAAATTGCCGCCGCGATTGTCATGTCGTCAAGTTGCAATTCGGTTAAAATTTCCGCAACGTTCAGCGGGTGATTTATATACGGTTCGCCGGAGGCGCGAGTCTGTCCTCGATGACCTTCCGACGCGACAAGATAAGCACGCTCGATTGTTTCAAAATCCGCGTCCGGCTGATAACTTTTCACCGCCGCCAAAATTGAATCTATCGTCACGGGTTTTTTGCCTTTGTCGTTCACGTTGAACACCTCCGTCAAAATAAATCGTATTATAGCAGATTTTTTTTCACGGGGAAATTTTTTTTGAAAAAGGCTTGAAGTTTTAGGGCTTATGCTTTA
>CAJOCT010000015.1:0-17501 GCA_905236725.1 uncultured Selenomonadaceae bacterium
CCCCCCCCCCCCCGACTATTCATTGAGCCCAATTCCGATGCCGTTTTTTGCAGTATCCCCAAGCAATTATATTTTTTCTTGCTGAGTCTTTCGGAAAAAAATTTTTCCAAACTTTCATTTGAACCGTGAACTAAAACTTTTTTCAACTTGATTAACTCCCTTCATTAATTACAAATCCTTTTTAATAATATCAATTTTCCCAGATCAAGGCAACTGTCACGGAATTAAAAAATTTTTTCTTCGTCAAGGCAAATTTCCCGCGTTCAACACAACATAACGCCGCTGCCTCACAAATATTTCCCGCGCCGATATTTTTTTTCACAAAGTCCGATTCCTCAAGTTTGTATTCGGAAATTTTTTTGTTGAGTTCTTCCGCGCCGAAAAATTTTATTTCCCTGCCAAGTTTTTCGACAAAGCTCAACAAATTTTTATCGTCAGATTTTTTATCGACGCTTGCAAAAATTTTTATTCGCTCAATCGGTTGAGAAATTATTTTGCACGCTTCGGAAACTGCCTGAAAAATTTTTTCCTCCTTGACTCCGCGCCTGCAACCGATACCGCAAATTAAATTTTTCGGCAACAAGTTCATTTTAAAATTTCCCGCAGTAAAAAAAATTTCTTCACCGCGCAGAATCGCCGAATTTATTTTTTTTATCAAATTTTTATCGTCGGGAATCAGTCCGAAACTATTCGCGAAACTGTCGGCAGAAAATTTTTCTTCAACGTCCGTTGCGGTGGTGATTACGGGATTGGCAGAAATTTTTTTCGCAATTTCAAGAGTTAAATCATTCGCGCCGCCGATGTGACCGCTCAAAAGGCTGATAACATTTTTTCCGCGCTCGTCGACAACAATAACCGCCGGATCGAAAAGTTTGCTCACGATATGCGGCGCAATCATTCGGACGGCAATTCCCGCCGCACAAATAAAAATTATCGCGTCGAACTTGTTAAAAATTTCTTCGACAAAAATTTTCATCTGCTCAAAATTTTTTCCCTTGCAAAAAATTTGTCCGCCGAGTTTTTCGGAAATTTTTTCGCCAAGAATTTTTCCCTGTTCTGTCAAAGTTAAAATCGCAATCCTCATAAAAAAACCTCGCAAAAAAATTTTTTTTTTCTGCATTGTACTTTTTTTTTCTGCAAAGTCAAACGCAGGAAGAACGGCAAAGTTTGTTGAATCATACAAAAATTTTTTATCGAAAAATTTGGAGGTGTGTCATGGGCAAGTTAATTGTACTCGAAGGCTCGGACGGTTCGGGAAAAGCGACTCAAACCAGCAGACTTTTTGAGCGGTTGCAAAATTTGGGGATAAGAACAATGCGCGTCAGTTTTCCCAACTATGAATCTGAATCTTCTGCACTGATAAAAATGTATCTGCGCGGAGACTTCGGAGCGACTGCGGAGTCAGTCAATCCTTACGCCGCGTCAACTTTTTACGCAGTGGACAGATTCGCCAGCTTTCAAACTTGGAAAAATTTTTATGAAGGTGACGGAATAGTTTTGGCAGACAGGTACATCGGCTCGAACATGGCGCATCAGTCCGCGAAACTCAAAAGAAAAGCCGATCGCGAAAAATTTTTGAATTGGGTCTACGATTTTGAGTTTAAAAGACTCCGGTTACCGCACCCCGATTTAACTTTTTTCTTGGATATGCCGCCGGAAATTGCCGCAATGTTGAGAAGAAGGCGCGGTCGGGAAGATATTCACGAGTCGGACGCGCTTTATATGAAAAAATCTTATAACGCTTATCGGGAAATCGCGAAAAAATTTGACTGGAAAGTTATAAATTGCGCGGCGGGGAATTTTACGAAAAGTGCAGTCGATATTCACGATGAAATTTTCCGCGCGGTAGAAGCGTTGTTGATAGGTGCACCATGAAAAATTCCGATTTAAAAAAATTTGTCGAAGTCGGCGCGAATGAGTGCAAAATTTTGGTCGTCGGCGATGTGATGCTTGATAAATATTATTTCGGCGAAGTCACGCGAATTTCTCCCGAAGCCCCCGTCCCGATTAACAAAGTTGTCGAAATTAAAGAAACTTTGGGCGGTGCGGCGAATGTTGCGCACAATTTGGCTTTACTCGGCTGCAAAACTTTTTTGATTTCAAGAATCGGCAGGGGAAATCACGGCGAAACTTTGCTGAAAAAATTAAATTCTCGCGGAATTGACGGCACGGGAATTTTGCAGACCGATAAACGCACGACGACGAAGATAAGAATTATCAGCGGTCATCAGCAAATGTTGAGATTAGATTTTGAAGACACTGCGGAAATTGACGGCGCGGACGAAAAAAATCTTTTGGAAAATTTTTCCGCGCGGATAAAAAATGTTGACGCGGTTATAATTTCCGATTACGGCAAGGGAATTTGTACCGAAAAAATTTGTCGTGAAATTATTTCTCGTTGTCGGCAAGAAAAAAAAATCGTCGTCGTTGACCCGAAAGGTAACGACTGGCAAAAATATTTCGGCGCAAGTTTCATCACTCCGAATTTAAAAGAATTTAACTTGATTCTGCCGAAAAAAATTTCCAACGTCGATGATGAAATTGAAATTTCCGCAAAAAAAATTATCGAACAATTTAATTTGAGCGGGCTTGTCGTGACGCGCTCGGCGAAGGGGTTGAGTTTAATCGACGGCGAAAAAATTTCTCACATAAAGGCGAAGGCGCAGGAAGTTTTTGACGTTTCGGGCGCGGGCGATACAGTCATTTCGGTTTTTGCCCTCGCACTGGCGGGCGGTCTCGACTCGATTCAAGCGGCTTATCTGGCGAATGCGGCGGCGGGCGTTGTCGTCGCGAAGGTCGGCACTTATGCGGTTGACAGCGCGGAACTTTTGAAAACTTTGGAAATTTAACATGGACAAAAGAAAATTTTTGGACGCGGCACTGATAATTTTATTTTTGCTTACGATGAGTTTTTATTTTTTGTCGCGAATTTTGCACGAAATTTTAGGCTTAATAATGGCGGCGGGAGTTTTCGGTCACGTTTTCATAAATCGGCGCAGATTTTTTTCGGCGTTCAAGGGAAAATTATCTGCGCGAAAAGTTTTTTCCAACGCAATAAATTTATTTTTAATCGCGAATTTTTTAACGGTTTTGATCACGGGGATTTTTTTGTCGAATTATATTTTTCATGACTTTATCCCGCTCGAACTTCGCCGCAATATGATTTTTCATCAGTTGCACGTCGCCTTGCCTTACTCGATGATGATTTTAATCGGTCTGCATATCGGTTTGCATTGGAAAGAATTGAGAGAAAAATTTTTGCGCTTTATGAAAAATTCTCTGCTTGAAAAAATTTTGGCGGCGTTGATAATTTGCGCGGGAGTTTACGGCTCATTTTTAAACCGCGTCGGGGACAGGATTTTAATGAAACACATTTTCGCCACGCCCGCAACAGAACTTTCACTGCCGATTTTTTTACTCATACTTTTATCGACGATTTTACTTTACGCGGTGTTAATTGTGCTTGCGGAAAAAATTTTTAAATTGAAATAAAAAAAGAACTCATCAAGATTTTTTTCAATCTCGATGAGTTTTTTTTTGTCTTCTGATTTAGAAAGCTCCGCCGACGTTGAAATGGAATCTGCCGCCCTGTGAGCCGCGTCCGTAATCCAGGCGAAGGGGTCCGAAAGGCGTGTTCACCGCAATGCCAAGCCCGAAACTTCCGTAAATATCTTTACCGCTCGGGAAAAATCTGCCGTCCCATGCGCCGCCGCCGTCGCCGAAAATAATTCCTTGAAAACTTTTTGTAATAGGGAATCTGTATTCAAGAGTCGCCAACACCATTCGACTTCCCCTGAATTGGTCGTCACGATAACCGCGAATGGAACTTTGACCGCCGACTCTGAACTGGTTAAACTCCGTCATATCGCCGTGCGCCCAACCGTAAGCCCCGCGCAAAAGCCAAACCTGCGAATGATTGCCGGCTTTATAATATTGCTGATGATCTATCAGGAATTTTTGAAATTTGAAGTCTCCGCCCAAAAGTCCGCCAAATTCCGCACTCAATTCCACGCGTTGACCTGTGGAAGTGTTGTAAATATTGTCGCGAGTGTCGGTTATGTGCTGATATTCTATTGAGCGGGTTGTGCCGAAATTTGCTTCGCGCCAAGCGCGACCGCTTTCACCGCTGCGATCTCCGCTTTTACCGTCCGAAACGTGTTCGATGTAAGAATCTTTTCTTTGCCGGATTGTGAAATAATTTGTAGAGTATTCGCTGTGCGGCCTGCTGAAAGTAATTTCACCGCCTGAATACCTGCGCATATATCTTTCCTTCAAACCGCCGTCAGTGTCATAGTCCGAATATTCATAAGTTCTGTTATAAATTCTGAGGAGCAAGGCGGATTCATGACGGTCAAGCCAAGGTCTTCTGTAGGAGAATGAAAAACCGTGAGCATCCCTGTTCTTCGCGCTCTTTTCATAAACCAAACTGACGGAATCGCCTGTGCCGCGGAAGTTTTTGTCGCCAATGTTGATCATTCCGAGAAGTCCGTCGCGAGTCGAATAACCTGCGCCGACACCGAATGTTCCCGTCCTGCGCTCTTTAACTTCGATTTCCAAAACAGTCGCATTCGGTTCAACGCCCGATAAAATTTTTGGCTTTACGTCTTCAAAAAAACCGAGATTATAAACGCGCTCAATACTGCGCCGCGCCAAGTTTGCGTTGAAGGGCTCGCCGACTTTTTGCCGCATTTCGCGAAGAACGACGTAATCTTTTGTTTTTTTGTTACCGCTGACCTTGTAACCTTCGAGAGTTCCCTCGTTAATTTTCAGATGAATGACGCCGCTCGTGTCCATATTAAATTCATCACTGCTGATTTTCATCATTATATAGCCGTCGCCGTGATATTTTTCGCGAATCGCCGCCATGTTGTCGTGAAGGGTGTTGCTGTTCAGAATTTCGCCGCGCTTCATCGTAATATTTTTTTCAAGCTCTTCGGTCTTGTAAACCGTGTTGCCGGTGAACTCAATATCTTTCAAAACGGGATTTTCAAGCATATGATAAGTTATCATTACGCCTTCGGGGACTTCGCGAATAGTTTGATATGCGTCATAGAAGTAGCCGATATTTTTAATGACGTTTAGATCGCGCAGAGCCAAATCCGTGTCGAAATTGTCCCCGACGTGAGCAACAACCGCCGATTTTACTGTGGGCAAAGTTTTTTTGCTCGCGCCTTCAAAAGCAATGTCAACAATCGTTTTGCCGTCGTATTTTTTAAAGTATTCGCGAATCATTGCTTCGGTTTGAGTTTCGCGCGGCTCAATCTGCGGCGTTTGACCGGATGAAGGGTAATCTGCGGGCGGAGGATTTTCCGCAGGAGTTTCCGAAGATGAAGAATCTTTTCCAGGATAACCTACAGGCGGCGGATTTTTCGCGGAAGTTTCCGAAGATGAAGAATCTTTTCCCGGATAACCTACAGGCGGCGGGTTTTTCGCGGAAGTTTCCGAAGTCGAAGATTTTTTTTCCTGATAACCCACAGGCGGCGGTTTTTTTTCGGGAGTGTCTGAAGACGAAGAATTTTCCCTGCTGAAAGGTTTGTCCACAGTTTCTTCAGCATTTGCCGAATTGAAACCGATTAAAAACGGTATTGCCGCCAAAAATAGTGCCGTCTGTTTTCTTCTTAACATTTTGCTGATTTTCAAAATAAAAATCCTCCTAACTTTTAAAAACTGTACCGAGCCTCAAAGCCGAAAATAAATTCGCCGTTTTCATGCTCGACAGTAACGCCCATATTGTCGTTTATATCGTATTGAACGCCGAAACGCGTGATTCTATCGCCGTTAATGCCCTGCGTGTACCTCAACATAACTTTGTCGTTGATGTACTTGCCGATTGATATGTTAAATTCATTTTCATTGCGATCCTCACCGCTGCGCGAACGTCTTTCAAAAGCAGAGCCGCTGCCGCTGGTGAGAATGAATCTGTCAAGCCCCAAAGTTCGCTTGATTGTATCTTCAATTTCGCCGACAACGCTTAACTGCAAGCCGATTGACAACGCGTCCGCCAAAGTTGCATTGCCTTTGCCTTCGTCATAATCACTGCGGAAAGTCAAAAGTTGCATAATTTCGGTCTCGCTCATCTCCGGACTTGAAGTAAGTTTAATCGGGTGGTCTTTGAGTGAACCGTCAATGCTCAAGTAAATTCTTGTGGTCGTCAATCTGGTTTCCGCGAAGAATTTCACGGTCGGGAAAAATTCGCCGGGTCGATCAAAATGCGCCGTACCTTCTTTTACGTCGAAAACATTTTGCAGGTAAGTGACAGTTCCGCCGCGCCTTACGCTGATAACGCCCGAAGGAATCGGAAATTGAGAAGTCCCCTGAAAATTCGCGCTGCCCGTCAAGAACATATCGAGAAGTCTTGAGCTGTACAGGTGAACCCTTTTGCCGAGATTTACTGAAATGTCCATCAAAAATTCCGGCAAAGGCTCATCGGAATCGGGAATTGTCGGAATGCCGATTGTGCATTTATCCAAATCCACATGCCCCGCAACTTTCGGCAACACTCGCCCGCGCGGCGTTTTGCCTTCGCTGACGTTAAATTCCGCGTTAATCGGTCCCGTAAAAACCGCGCTTTTAACGTCAAGTTCGTTTGCAAGTAAGTTGAAATTATAATCGCTTAAAATTAAATTTGCAAAACTCAATCCGCCCGTCAAATTTATTGTGCCTTCGCCGACGTTGCCCGTAAATTTTTCAATGTCGAAGCGCGTTCCCTTGAACATCATCGACACGTAAATACTTTCAATCGGGCTGTTCACGCCTTTAAATTTAATTATGCCGTCATTGACCGTAAAGCCGCCGTCGATTTTCGGATTTTTCGCCGTGCCGGTGACATGCAAATTTCCGCCCGTCTCGCCTATCGCCCAAGAAACATATTTGCTGAGCGAAGGCAACAAACTTAAATCCGCGCCGTCCAAAGAAATATTTAAGTCAATTTGCTCATCGGGTTTAACTTCGCCTGGATCGTCATAAAATGCAACAATCGGCAACTTTCCTTTCGCGGAGGCGGAAACCGTTTGAGTTCCTATCATTCGCTGAATCGTCAAGTCTTTTAAATCGCAGATCCAATCTTTGAAATGTATTTGTGAAGTCAAAGAATCGAAAGTCGCACCGCCCGCACTGCCTGAAGCCAGTAAATTTATTTCGGCTTCGGGGTTGAAAGCATTGCCGCTGATTTTCGCGTCGACAGTTGCCTTGCCCGTGACTTCCATATCGAGCCCCGCAAGTGCGCTGAATATTCCCAAATCCAAATTCTGCGCGGTTAAAGTCAAATTAAGCGGCGCACTCAACCCGCCCGAGCCGAGCAGATTAAATTTTCCTTCCGCGCCCTGATTGCCTTCAAATTTGTTGATATACAAAATTTGATTCAAGAAATTCAATTCAACTTCAACATTATTCAGATTGTAACCGACAAGGGAACCGTCAGAAATATTTCCGTTCAGCTTGATTAAAGGATTTTTCGCCGAGCCGCCGACGTCAATTTTGCTGTTTAACTTGCCGTTTAAATATTTCGCCTCTTGACCGGCAAGCAAAAAAAGTTCGGGGATGTCAACATTTTCAACTTCAATATCGCCGTCCAAAGAAAGCGTTTTTGTATTTCCCGCAAGGAAAAGTTTATAAGAGCCGTCGCCCTGATTGAAAGCGAAATCATCGACGACAATATTATCGCCGTTGACCCCGACGTGTCCGTGAACGTCAGTCATTTTCACGCCGTTAAAAATCAGTTCGGGCGCGTTCAAAGTGCCGTTAAAAATCGGGTTGTCCGTCGTTCCCGTGAGAAGTCCTTCAAAAATTCCGTGACCTTCGACGGGGTAAGGAAATTTATTTTGAATGCGCTTCAAACTCAAGTCTTGACCTTGCACGACGAAATCGAGAGCTTTGGTTTTTCTGTCAACCGTGCCGTTCAAAGTTGCGTCAGCCATCGGCGAAATAACTTCAACATCTTGCAGGCGAATTTTTTCGTCGTCGACAAAATATTTTCCGTGAATACTGCTGATTAAAAAGCCGAAGTAACTGCCGAAAGTGAAATCGACGTTGCCGGCAATTTGCGGATTGTCGAGGGTGCCGGTAATTTGCACGGTATTATTTATGTTGCCGGTCAAAGGCTCATCGGGCGCAATCAACGCGACAATATCTTCAACTCTTGCTTCGGATGTCAAAAGTTCAACGTCAATTTTTTTCGCGCCGGTAAATCCGACCGTTCCGCGCTTAACCGTCCAAGTAATTTTTCCGCCGCGTTCAATTTCAAATTGTTCAACGTTCACGCCGTCAAAATTTCCCGCCGCAGAAATTTTCAGCGAATCAAAAGGCTGTTTAAAAAAAGTTCCTTTAAAATGTTCGCCGCCGCGTTGAGAATTGTCGACTGCCGATAATTTTAAATCAATTTGCGGTGCGTCCAAAGTTCCGCCGATTTTTCCGTTAAAATCCGAAAGACCGCTCATATCCAACTGCGAATTAAAATTTTTCGCGAAAGCCAAGTCGATATGTGCGCCGTAAAAGTCAAAATCAAGTGCGCCGTCCGTAAAAGTTCCTTCCACACCGACCGCACCGCGTGAAGGCAATTCGGCTTTCAAGTTGTCGATTTTTAAATTTTTTCCGTTCAAATAAAAAGAAGCAACCGCCTTGTTGACGAAAAATCCGTTATAATTTACGTTATCCGCCTGCGCGGAGCCGACGACTTTTAATTTGTCCATATCCTTGCCAATGCCGTTGACAATTAAATCGCCCGACAAGTTACCGTAAGTTTGCGCGTTTATGTCCGCGAAATTTTTCAGTTCGCCGACGCTCAAACCGTATGCCTTGACGTGCGCGTTGTAAGACAAATCCGAAGTTTTAATTTCCGCGTCGCCTTCGACACTTCCGCCGAAAGTTTCCGCGCTCAAGTTTTTCAGAATTAAAACTTCGTTGCCGTAATTCAGATGAGTTTTCAAATTTCGCGCAGATAAATTTTCGTAAGCGATGTAATCGGTGAAAATTTCCGCGTCGACTGTGGGATTTTTCGCCGTGCCGGTGAGGTGAGCGGTGACTTGTGCCGCGCCGTCAATGCCGATGCCGGGAATAATTGCCGACGGCGCAAAACTTTCTGAATCGGCGTTTATATCAAAAAAAACTTCGTCCGTGTCAAGATGAATCACGCCCGACGCATTTGCCGCCTGATTGTTCGCAACGGCAGAGGCGTTGAAAGTGACTTCGGAATTGCTGAAAGTCGCCGAGCCGGTGATATTTTCAATTTCGGTATCTTCGACTTTGACCGCGCCGCCTTCAACTTCAGCGGAGCCGAGAAAATTTACTTTTTCGCCGCTTCGGTTTATATGAAGTTTTAAATTTGAAATATTTCCGCCGAGAATTTCCAAACTTTCCGGTAAAGTGCCTTCGGGAATGTACGGCAGAATTTTTTTCGCGTCAATGCTGTCAACTGTCGCGTGAACAGTCTGATTTTCCGCGCCGACAAAACCTTTCGCGCTGATGTGACTGCCAAAAGTTTTCGCCGTCAAATTCGTGTCAATCGCGTTCATGTCCGCGCAGTCCGCTTGAGCCGAAATTTCTTCGACAGAAATATTTTTTCCGTCAAAATCCGCCTCGACGGAGCTTTCATCAACCGTAATCAGTGCGCCGAATTTACTTTCACCCGTCGACTCAATTTTCACGTCGTCAAAATTCCAAGTCTCGTCCGTGCGCTTTTTTATGCTGACCTTCGCGCCCTTGACGTTAATTTCATCAACCGCGCCTTCAGCTTCGTCATAAAGCGAAAGAATTTTCAATTTGACTTTTGCTTCGTCAACCTGCGCGATGTGTTCGGAATTTTTATCGAAAAGTTCAATGTCACGAATGATAATTTCGCTTTTCTGCAGGTCGAAGAGATTTATATTTTTTGCCTCGATGCCGCCGATTTTTATTTGCGTGCCGAGATAATCGCTTGCCTTCTGCTCAATCATCGTGACGGCTTTTTCCAAAAGAGCGTCCTGCTGTGAATTTATGTAAAGTCCGCCGAAAATTGCGCCCGCGCCCAAAATTCCGCCGACGACTTTAAAAATTTTTTTCACAAGTTCTGCGCTCCTTTCAAGTTTTTTTCACATTTCGCTGATTATACAATCAATGCAATTTAATCGCAAATTTTTACAAAAAAAAATTCCCCGCCGATTAAAATTTTTCGGCAGAGAATTTTTTCCGAAATTTATTGCGGTCTTGCGAAAATCATTCGCCCTGCGGAAGTTTGCAAGGCGGAAGTCACTTCAACCGAAATCGTTCTGCTTAAATATCTGTGACCGTTTTCGATAACAATCATCGTACCGTCGTCGAGGTACGCCACGCCTTGACCGGGTTCCTTGCCGTCCTTGACAACTTGAACGCGCATAACTTCGCCCGGAATTACAATCGCCTTTACCGCGTTTGAAAGGTCGTTAATGTTTAAAACTTCCACGCCGCGCAGTTGGGCAACTTTATTTAAATTAAAATCGTTCGTAATAATTTTTCCTTCGACTTTTTGAGCGAGCCGAACAAGTTTTGAATCGACTTCCTGAACGTCATTAAAATCAACGTTCATAACTTCCAATTTTAAAGTATCATCGTCCATCATCGACTGCAGAACGTCAAGCCCGCGCCGCCCGCGAACTCTTCGCAGAGAATACGGCGAATCGGCGATATGCTGAAGTTCTTCTAAAACAAAAACCGGAATTAAAAGCGTCCCTTCCAAAAAACCGGTCTTGCAGATGTCGGCAATTCGCCCGTCGATGATAACGTTTGTGTCGAGGAGTTTATAATTTTTGCTTTTGTCGGCTTTTACTTTGACCAAACTTACCTTGCCTGAAGTTTTCGACGGTTCCTGCAAAGTTTCGCTCTCAATAACTTTTTCGTCGACTTTTTTAACATGATCTTCTTCTTTCTTGCCTGCGTTTTCGCGATTTTTCAAGGCTTCTTTGAGGCGCGGCACAAAGTCAAAAGTTTTGGATAATTCCTTGCGCTTTTTTATGGTCAAATGAATCCCGAGATAACCCAAAACGATACTGAAAACAATCGGGATATAATCACCGATGCCCGGAACCCTTGAAAAAGCATTTCCCAATAAATTGGCGATAATAAGTCCTGCTGCCAATCCGACTGCGCCCGCAATCACGTCGTTAATCGGCATTTTGCTGAGCTGTTTTTCCACAAACGCGGTAAAATTTCCCAGCTTGCGAATAAAAAATGGGGATACAAACCAGCCGCCCAATCCGCCCGAAATTGCGCCGATGATTATGCAGAGCAAATTTATCATTGTCAGCCGAAAAATCCCCGTGTCCACCTGAAAAAATTCTGTCGTGATGAAACTCGTCAAAAACGGGCTTGCCAGCTTTAAAAGTGCGCCGCCCGCAATGACAAACGTCAACGTTATAAAAAATCTCATGACCTTATCCAGCATAAACTTCACCTCCTTATTTCGCAGGATTTTAGCACAGTATGCTGAAAAAAAAATGAGTGTGAAAATCAGAGTGTTTGAACGAAAAAAAAGAACTCTTCAAAAAATTATCCGAAGAGTTCTTTTTTTATCGGCTGATTTTTAATCAGTCGACAAATTTTTTAAAGACGAGGCAAGCGTTATGACCGCCGAAACCGAAAGAATTTGACATGGCGATGTTGACTTCTTTTTCGCGCGATTTATTCGGCACGTAATCCAAGTCAAGACCCTCGTCGGGAGTTTCGTAATTTATCGTCGGCGGCAAAATTCCTTCGTCGATGGCGAAAACCGTTGCAATCGCTTCGACACCGCCGGCGGCTCCGAGCATGTGCCCTGTCATTGATTTTGTCGAGGAAACGGCAATTTTATAAGCGTGTTCGCCGAAAACTTTTTTAATCGCTTCAGTTTCGCCCTTGTCGTTGAAGTGCGTCGAAGTTCCATGCGCGTTGATGTAATCGATTTCATCGGGCTTGATTCCCGCGTCGTCAATGGCAAGTTGCATGCATTTCGCTTGATATTCGCCGCCGGGCGCGGGAGTCGTGATGTGGTAAGCGTCATTGTTTCGACCGTAGCCGATAACTTCTGCGTAAATTTTCGCACCGCGTTTTTTTGCATGCTCAAGATTTTCAAGCATAACAATTCCCGCACCTTCGCCCATGACAAAGCCGCTCCGATTTTTGTCGAAAGGTCTCGAGGCATGCGCGGGGTCGTCATTGTGATCGGTGCAAAGAGCTTTCATCGCCGCGAAACCTGCAACGCCTGCTTGAGAAATCGCCGCCTCCGTTCCGCCCGCGAACATGATATTTGCTTCGCCGCGCTGAACTGCAATAAACGCGTCGCCGATTGAATTTGTGCCGGACGCGCAGGCAGTCACAGCGCATTCCGTCGGTCCGTGAATTTTAAATTCAATCGCAATTTGCCCTGAAGCCATATTCGCAATCATCATCGGAATAAAAAACGGGCTGATTCGCGAGGGTCCCTTATCAAAAAGTTTTTCGTACTGCAAATGAAGAGTTTTCATTCCGCCGATACCCGAGCCGACAAACACGCCGATTTTTTCCCTGTCGACTTCGTCAAGATTCAGTTTTGAATCGGCAAGAGCGAGTTTGGCCGCCGCAACGGCAAAATGTGTGTAACGATCCATTCGCTTGGCTTCTTTTTTGTCGATAAAATCTTCTGCGTTGAAGTCCAAAACTTCGCCGGCAATCTGTGCAGTGTATTCGGTCACGTCAAATTGAGAAATTTTTACGATACCGTTTTTGCCCTCTTTTAAACCCTCAAAAAATTTTTCCTTTCCGATACCAATCGGCGTAACCGCTCCGAGTCCGGTAATGACCACGCGATTTTTCAATTTAAACGCTCCCTTCAATCTTGAATTTCTTCGACTTCCGAAAGTAATTGTCCGATAATTTCTTTGACGGGCAAAATTTTTTTTATTCGCGGCATAAATTCGCCCGTGAAAACCAAACCCGTCTCAACGTCGCCCTGTTGCGCACGAATTAAAGATTTAATGATGCAAAATCTGTGATTGCACGCTTTAAGGCAAGAGTCGCAAACTTTCGGCGGCACGGGACCTTCCATAACTTTTTTTGAAAAAGGAGTGCGAACCGCACGACCGGGCAAACCTACGGGACTGTGAATTACAACAACATCGTCGGACTTTGATTTCAAATAATATTTTTTGAGAGTCGGCGCGGCGTTCGATTCCACACTTGCCGCAAATCTCGATCCCATTTGTACGCCGTTCGCTCCCATCCTGAACATTTGAACAATATCCCTGCCGCTCAGAACTCCGCCCGCCGCAATGACCGGAATTTTCACCGCCGCCCTGATTGGCTCGATGAGTTCGCGGACTGAAGTATCCGTCCCCAAATGTCCGCCCGCCTCTTTTCCTTCGACGACGATTGCGGACGCGCCGAGTTTTTCGGAAATTTTCGCGAGCTTGACGGAAGAAACTATCGGCACAATCGGCGTTCCGCTTTCTTTGCCGTAACCGAAAATATCGCGCGAAAATCCCGCGCCGGCGACGATTAAATCAATTCCCGCGTCGATTGCAGTTTTGACGATTCCGACGAAGTCAGATGCGGCGACCATGATATTTATCCCGATAATTCCGTCAGTGAGTGACCGCGCCAATTTTATTTCATACCGCAATTCAGGATGAGACATGCCCGACGCGGCGATTAAACCGATTCCGCCTTCATTTGCGACCGCCGCCGCCAGCCTTGCCGTCGACAATCTTATTGCCATACCTCCCTGAACGATCGGCACTTTTGCAATTTTGTTTCCTATTTTGAGTTCAGGAAGTTTCATAAAGTCGCCCCCCAATCTTTAAAAAATCCCGCGAAGAAACTTTAACTTCACGGGATTAAATCTCAAACAAAATATTTTCTTGCGTACAAAAAATTTACGCGCCTTCTCCGCCATCAATGTACTTAACAACATCTTCCACAGTCTTGATTTTTTCGGCTTTTTCGTCGGGGATTTCGATGTTAAATTCTTCCTCGAAAGCCATGATAAGTTCGACTATGTCAAGCGAGTCTGCGCCGAGATCGTCCACAAAAGTTGAGGTCATCTGGACTTCATCCGGCTCCGCGCCGAGTTGCTCGACGACAATCTTTTTAACCTGCTCAAATGTTGACACTACAAATGCCAGCTCCTTTCATTACAGTTGTCAGAAAATAGTTTTCAGCGGTTAGAGTTTTACGAAACTTCTCTAACAACCAATTACTAACTGCTAACCTCTTTTAAATTGCCATACCGCCGTCAACGCAAATCACCTGTCCGGTAATGTACGCCGCGTCCTCTGAAACGAAAAACATAACGGCGTTGGCAACGTCTTCGGGATTTCCGAACCTGCCCAAAGGGATATTTTTTAACATCTCGTCTTTGATTTTTTCGGGAATTGCGCTTGTCATGTCCGTGCCTATAAATCCCGGCGCAATCGCATTGACAGTAATTCCGCGCGGTGCAAATTCCTTTGCCGCAGACTTTGTAAAGCCGATAATCCCGGCCTTAGCCGCCGCGTAATTCGTTTGCCCCGCATTTCCCGTCAGCGCAACAACTGAAGACATATTGACAATCCGCCCCGCGCGTTGTTTCATCATCAATTTTGTAACGGCTTTCGTGCAGTTGAATACGCCTTTTAAATTCGTCGCGATAACCTCGTCAAAATCTTTTTCGCTCATCTTCAACAAAAGATTGTCGCGAGTAATTCCGGCGTTGTTGACCAAAATATCAATCCTGCCCCAAGCGTCGACGATTTTTTTGATGATTTCATTGACGGTTTCAAAGTCGGCAACATTTCCCTGAACCAAAAGAGCTTCTCCGCCGTTCGATTCAATTTCTGCTTTAACTTCTTCAGCTTTAGCGAGATTGCCCGCAAAATTTATTGCAACCTTCGCGCCTTCCGTCGCAAGTTTTAAAGCAACGGCGCGACCGATTCCGCGCGATGCTCCCGTCACCAATGCAATTTTGCCTTCAAGTCTCATACAGCGCAACACCTCCGCGAGAATATATCACAAACGTTTTATATTGTCCAGAGTTTAGACGAGTTCGATTAAAACCATCGGGGCGGCATCTCCGCGGCGAGGTCCGAGTTTTAAAATTCTGGTGTAACCGCCCGAGCGATCACTGTATTTTTCGGGGATTTCTTCAAAAATTTTATGGACGACACCGACATCAGCCACAGCTTTAATAGCGAGGCGACGAGCCGCCAGATCTCCGCGTTTTGCAAGCGTGATAACTTTTTCGGCAAATTTGCGAAGCTCTTTAGCCTTTGCTTCGGTAGTTTCGATACGTCCGTGAGTGAAAAATGCGGCGAGGAGACTTTTAATCAACGCTTTTCGCGCGCCGGAGTTCCTGCCGAGCTTTCTGTAACTCATAGAAACTCTCCTTTCAGTAGAGTTTAGGATTTAGTGGACAGTGAATAGTTCTAACCACTGCCCACTAACCACTGTTCACTAAATTTGTTCGTCAAGCGGTTCAAGTTCTGCGCCGGGCTTAAGTGTCAAAGCATCGTCTTCGAGTTTTTTCTTGACTTCTTCGAGCGACTTTTTGCCCAAGTTGCGAACTTTCATCAATTCATCTTCAGTCATTTCGACCAAATCTTTGACGGTATTTATTCCCGCGCGTTTTAAGCAGTTGAAGGAACGCACCGACAAATCCAAATCCTCAATGGTTCTGTCGAGTTTTTGAGAATATTCGTCTTCGTGCTTAACGCCTTCGTCAATCGGGGGTACATCGGATACGTCGACTTCTTTTTCGGGCTCTTTATCGTGGAAAGCTCCGCAGATATATTTAAACGGTCTCAACTGATCGATTAACGTGCTGACTGCTTTTGCGACCGCCTCATCGGGGCTTATGGTGCCGTTTGTCCAAACGTCGAGAACAAGTTTGTCAAAGTCCATTTCAGTCCCGACGCGCGTATCTTGAACTTCGTATTTGACGCGAGTGACCGGCGAAAAAATAGAATCAATCGGAATCGTTCCGATCATTGCATCGGGATTTTTATTTTTGTTTTTTTCCGCCGAAACGTAACCGTGACCGCACTCAACAGTCATTTCAATGTGAAGTTTGCCGTTTTCGTTCAGTGTGGCGATATGCAAATCTTTGTTGACGACTTCGACGGAATAACCTTCCGTATCAATGTCGCCGGCGGTAACTTCGCCTTCGCCCTCAACGTCGAGCATAATTGTAAATTGCCGTTCTGCCTCGTCGTCCTCTTCCAAAGCCTCGTCAACCTTCAAGCAAAGTTGTTTAAGGTTTAAAACAATGTTCGTGACATCCTCTTTAACGCCGGGAAGTGCCGAAAATTCATGAAGAACGCCGTCAACTTTAATTGAAGTGACCGCCGCGCCTTCCAAAGACGACAGCAACATTCTGCGCAAACTGTTACCGATTGTGTGACCGTAGCCGCGCTCCAAAGGTTCATAGACAAACCGTCCGAAACGCCCGTTTTGACTGATTTCTGTTATTTCAATTTTCGGTTTTTCAATATCTGTCATTTAAAGTTATTCCCTCCTGCCTTTTTACAACGACTTAAAAGGGCAAGTTTTTTATCTGGAATACAACTCAATGATAGACTGTTCATTAACAGGAACGTCGATTTCTTCGCGATTGGGAAATCTTGTAACGGAGCCTTTGAGATTTTCCTGATCGGCATCGAGCCAAGCGGGAGCACTCAACGCATTTTTAGTTTCCTTCATCGCTTTGAAAAGTTCATTACTGCGACTTTTTTCGCTGACTTCGATAACATCGCCGACTTTGACCAACGCGGACGGAATGTCAAGGCGTTTGCCGTTGACTGTGATATGTCCGTGCGTGACCATTTGACGAGCTTGGCGGCGAGTATTTGCGATACCGAGGCGAAATACAACGTTATCGATGCGGCGTTCAAGTAAAATCAAAAGATTTTCACCGGTGACGCCGGGCATTTTTTTAGCTTTTTCGTAGTAATTTCTGAACTGACGCTCAAGAACGCCGTAAATAAATTTTGCCTTCTGCTTTTCTTTCAGCTGAAGACCGTACTCACTGACTTTGCGAATGGAACGATGCGCCTGACGCTTTGACTGGCGGGAGCGACCGATTGTGGCCACTTCAATTCCGAGAGCACGGCAACGCTTTAAAGCAGGTGTTCTGTCAATAGCCATTTCTTTGCACCTCCATTAAACTCTTCTGCGTTTGGGCGGACGGCATCCGTTGTGCGGAATCGGAGTAACGTCTTTGATCATGTTGACTTCAAGACCTGTTGCCTGCAACGAGCGAATAGCCGCCTCACGACCTGCGCCGGGACCTTTGACGTAAACTTCAACGTTTTTCAAGCCATGTTCCATTGCCGCTTTTGCCGCGACTTCAGCCGCCTGTTGAGCCGCAAACGGAGTACTTTTTCTCGAACCGCGAAAGCCGAGACCGCCCGCGCTTGCCCATGAAAGTGCATTACCGCTTTTATCGGTAATAGTGACAATCGTATTATTAAACGTGGAACTGATATGCGCCACGCCGGATTCAATATTTTTGCGAACTTTTTTCTTAGAACGAACCGTTCTTTTAGTTGCCACCTGTTTAAGCCTCC
>CAJOCT010000015.1:17549-45045 GCA_905236725.1 uncultured Selenomonadaceae bacterium
CTATTCTTTCTTCTTGCCTTGGACGAGTTTTTTCGGACCCTTGCGAGTACGAGCGTTGTTTTTGGTGTTTTGTCCGCGAACAGGAAGACCGAGACGATGGCGGCGACCGCGATAACAGCCAATATCAATGAGTCGCTTGATGTCCATTTGAATATCGCGGCGAAGGTCACCTTCAACCACGAAATTATGATCGATAACATCACGAAGTTTAACAACATCGTCGTCCGTGAGGTCTTTCGTTCTGGTATCGGGATTGATTCCGGTCATCTGCAAAATTTTTTGAGACGAGGGAAGACCGATTCCGAAAATATACGTCAAAGCGTATTCGATTCTCTTGTCACGGGGCAAATCTACACCGGCTATACGTGCCATAAATTTTTCACCTCCTTAAAAAATTTCATCCCTGACGCTGTTTATGCTTGGGATTTTCACAAATTACCATCACGCGACCTTTGCGCTTGATGATTTTGCATTTGTCACACATTTTTTTGACCGACGGTCTTACTTTCATCGTTACCGCCTCCTTAACAAGCCGATAATTTATCACTTTTTTAATTAAATGTCTACAAAAAATTTTCGCCAAGCAAAAAAATTTGTCGGCGAAAAAAAAGTTTTTTTAAAAATTGTTTTTGTTCTCTGCATAAACTTCGGGCAAAATTGCCGCCAAGTTTGAAAATTCTTTTATGTTGTGAGCAAACAAACCTTTCGGAACTTCAACGGGGATTTTTACGCCTTCGGGCAAAGTTTTCTTAATTTCGCCCTCAACGTCGGCAAAACCGATCCAAAATCTTGAACAGAACATAACGCCGTCTTTGTACGAGTACCATTTATGCGTCATTGCCGCCGCACAATTCCCCGCGCCGATTGCACAAACAAGCGAATTGCATTTTTCAGTGCCGATAATTTTTTCATCGTAACCGAAATTTTTCGGACGCTTGAAACAAAGTTTCAGAAAATCCGGACCGTTGCCGACGTCTTCAAGAATGTAATGATTTACGCCCCAAGTTTTTTGATTCACGGGAATTTTTTCATCACAAACATAATCAGCTTTATCAGCTCTGGCAAAATAATGATCCTCCGCGTCCCAAATTTTATAGCGCAAGTCCGAGCCGACGCTGTGCCAAGGAAACCACCAATCAAGCATTTCAGAAGTAACTTTCGGCATGTAAGTTTCATTGGCAACAAAGCCCGTGCCGTCCGCTGTCACTCCGTAACCGATCTGACAATAATTTTTATCTTCGTCGGACAAAAATAAATTTTTCTGCTCGAAAGGTACGATTTCAATTTTCTGTGGCGCATCGAGAAGTTTTAATTTTTCTTCAGGAATTTTCGCCATATCTCTTTCAAAAAATTTGTAATATGGCAATTCCTTTTCTTCTTTACTTACCCCGACTTTTTTGCCTAAGAACAATTTCATGAAAAATTCTCCCGAAAAATTATTTGAATCTGTAGGTAATGCGCCCGCGTGACAGGTCGTACGGTGTCAACTCGATCGTAACTTTGTCGCCGGGCAAAATTCTGATGAAATTCATTCTGATTTTTCCCGAAACGTGAGCCAAGACCGTGTGACCGTTGTCCAACTCAACCTGAAACATCGCATTAGGCAGAGCCTCAACAACTCGCCCCTCAACTTCGATTACGTCTTGTTTTGACATAACTGTCTCCTCTCCTCAATCAGCCGCCGAGGACAAGACGTTGACGAGATCTTCGGTGACTTTCGTTATAGGCTGTCCGCCGTCAACTTCAGTATAGATTCCGACTTTTTTGTAATACTCAATCAGCGGACGAGTAGAATTTTCATAAGTCGAAAGACGAGTTTTCATCGTCTTCGCGTTGTCGTCTCCGCGTTGATAAAGTTCTCCGCCGCAGTTGTCGCATTTATTTTCAGTTTTCGGCGGATTGAATTTTACGTGGTAAGTTGCGCCGCAATTTTTGCAAATTCTTCTGCCCACTGCGCGTTCGATCAAATTTTCTGCGGGAACGTGAATATTTAAAACACGAGTGAGTTTAATTCCGAGATCGTCGAGAATTTTTTTGAGTGCGTCAGCTTGCTCAACCGTGCGCGGAAATCCGTCCAAAATAAAGCCGTTTTTGCAATCGTCTTTCGCAAGTCTTTCGCGAACAATTCCAATCGTAACTTCATCGGGGACGAGTTCGCCCTTGTCCATGCAAGCCTTGGCTTTTTTCCCGAGCTCCGTACCTTCTTTGACTGCCGCGCGGAACATATCGCCGGTTGAAATTTGCGGTATGGAAAATTTTTTAATCAGTTCCGCCGACTGCGTACCTTTTCCGGCACCCGGCGGACCCATCAATAAGAGTTGCATAAAAAGCTCCTTTCAGTCGCTTTTTAGTGAACAGTGGACAGGGTACAGAAATCTAACCACTGTCCACTAACCACTGTCCACTACTTTAAAAATCCGTCGTAGTGACGTGTAACAACCATTGCTTCGATTTGTTTCATGGTATGCATGGCGACGCTGACAACTATCAAAAGGGCTGTGCCGCCGAAGTAAACGCCTTGAATGTGAGTTGCCCCCGCGATTAAATTCGGAAGGACTGCGATAAACGATAAAAACACACTCCCCGCCAAAGTCAACCTCGTCAAAACGCGGTCGATATAACCTGCGGTAGGCTCACCCGGTCTGATTCCGGGAATAAAGCCCCCGAACTTTTTCAAGTTGTCCGCCATATCCGGAATTTTTACCGTGACCGCCGTGTAAAAGTACGTAAAGAAAATTATCAACACCACGTAAATCGACGTTTGCAAAGGCGTTCCCCACTGCAGGTAAGAGGCAATTTGTTTGATTGTCGCGTTGTCCACAAACTCAACTACTGTCAGCGGAAACATCAGCACACTTGACGCGAAAATTATCGGTATTACTCCCGCCTGATTGACTTTCAGAGGAATGTGACTTGAATGACCGCCGTAAGCACGCGATCCGACTACACGCTTTGCGTAAGTTATCGGGACGCGCCTGTAACCCGCCTCGACGTATATCACGAAAACTATCATCCCGACCGCAATTATCGCAAATAAAAGGACGCTGAAATAATTTATCGTACCCGCCTGCAGATATTGGTAAATCGTTCCGAGATTTTTAGGAAGTGCCGCAACTATTCCCGCAAAAATGATGAGCGATATTCCGTTGCCCACGCCCTGCGCCGTGATCTGTTCGCCAATCCACATTAACAGAGTCGTTCCCGCCGTCAACGTGATTGCGATGATTAAAATGTTGACGGGATTTGGGTTTAAAACTGCCGCTTTAAGTCCGATTGACATGCCCACTGCCTGAAAAAATGCAAGTATGACGGTGAGTTGACGCGTGACTTTTTGCGTTTTTTTGTGACCCTCCGCGCCTTCTTTTGACCACTGCTCAAGGGTGGGAATGACGACGGTCAACAACTGCATGATGATTGCCGCGTTGATGTACGGCGTGATGCTCATTGCGAAGATTGAAAATTTGCTGAACGCTCCGCCTGAAAATAAGTCTAACAGTCCGAATAAACTGCCGTTCATGAAAAGTTGCTCGATTGCGGACGGATCTACGCCGGGTACCGGAATGTGTGTCCCGAGCCTGAAGACTGCGAACATTATCAAGGTAAAGATTATGCGTTGACGCAGTTCGGGAATTTTGAAAATGTTTGAAAGTGCGGAAAGCATTTTAAATTACTTCGGCTTTTCCGCCTGCCGCTTCGATTTTTTGAACTGCGGTTTTTGTAAAGCCATGAGCCTTGACGGTCAATTTTTTGGTCAACTCGCCGCCACCCAAAATCTTTATCCCGTCACGCGCATTTTTCAAAATTCCGCTGTCAATAAGTGCGACTGCATCGACTTCCGCGCCGTCATCGAAACGATTGAGCGTTTCCACGTTGACTTCTGCGTAAACATCAGCCCAAATATTTTTAAAACCGCGCTTGGGAAGTCTGCGATAAATCGGCATCTGTCCGCCTTCAAAACCGGGACGAACGCCGCCGCCGCTGCGGGCTTTTTGTCCTTTATGTCCGCGGCAAGAAGTTTTACCTCTGCCGGAACCCGTGCCGCGACCTACGCGAACTTCTTTTTTTCGTGCGCCTTCGGCAGGTTTCAATTCGTGCAAATTCATTCTGCAACCTCCTCCACGCTCACTAAGTGTTTAACTTTGAAGATTTGACCGCGAATAGCCGCGTTATCGGGAAGAATTGAGGTAGAGTGCATTTTTCCCAATCCGAGTGACTTGACTGTTTTGCGTTGAGTTTCGGGACGGCCGATAAGGCTGCGAGTCAAAGTGATTTTTAATTTAGCCATGATCGTCCCTCCTTAAACGAAAAGTTCCTTAACAGATTTGCCGCGAAGTTCGGCGACTCGATCGGCACGTTTGAGAGATTTAAGACCGGCGAGAGTTGCGCGAACCATGTTGTTGGGGTTGGAAGAGCCGAGCGATTTGGTCAAAATATCATGAACGCCTGCCAATTCCAAAACTGCGCGAGCGGGACCGCCTGCGATAACGCCGGTACCTTTTGATGCGGGACGAAGTGCAACGCGACCTGCGCCGAAGACTCCAACTGCACTGTGGGGAATCGAACGGTCTTTGAGGGCGATTTCGACAAGATTTTTCTTAGCGTCGTCAACGCCTTTGCGAATGGCTTCGGGGACTTCGGCGGCCTTGCCGAGGCCGACACCGACTTTGCCGTTACGGTTGCCCACGACGACGAGAGCAGAGAAAGAAAATCTGCGACCGCCTTTAACGACTTTGGCAACGCGGTTAATATAGACAACTTTTTCCTCGAATTCGGGAGTTTCTATTTCATTTCTGGGCATTATTTGGCAAACCTCCTTTACTTAGAATTTTAAACCGGCTTCACGAGCCGCCTCTGCCAAAGCGGCGACTCTGCCGTGATAAATGTAGCCGCCGCGATCGAAGACGACTTCAGTAATTCCTTTTTCTAACGCTTTCTTCGCGATTGCCGCGCCGACTTTTTTTGCGCCGTCGACGTTTCCGCCGCTGCCTTCAAAGCCTTTTTCAACGGAACTTGCCGCAACAATCGTGTGACCTTTTTCATCATCTATAACCTGCGCATAAATGTGCGCAAGAGAACGGAAAACATTCAAGCGCGGACGCTCAGCCGTGCCGGAAATGTGATTCCTTACTCGCAAATGTCTTTTTTGGCGAGTTTTATTTTTATCTGCCTTACGAAGCATTTCCGAATCTCCCTTCCACTAAAAATTATCTTGAACGTGAAATTACTTTTTGCCGCCGGCTTTGCCTTCCTTGCGACGAATATGTTCACCCGCGTATTTGATGCCCTTGCCTTTGTAAGGTTCAGGTTCACGCCAGCCGCGAATATGTGCGGCAACAGCTCCGACCAATTCTTTGTCGATACCGTGAACGGTGATCGTCGTGGCGGTGGGAGCCTCAAGGGTGATACCTGCGGGCGGCTCTATGATGACGGGGTGAGAATAACCGAGCGCAAGGTTTAAATTTTTGCCCTGTTTGGCAGCGCGGTAACCGACACCGGCAATTTCAAGGTTTTTAGTGAAACCTTCCGTTACGCCGATAACCATGTTATTTATCAGCGTACGAGAAAGCCCGTGCATGCTTCTGTGCATTTTATCATCCGAAGGGCGGGCAACAGTGAGAGTTCCGTCCTCGATGGTTATTTTCATATCTTGATGGATCTTCCGGGAAAGTTCGCCCTTGGGACCCTTGACGTGCACCAAATTATCTTCGCCGACTGTAACGGTTACTCCGGCGGGAATTTTAATTGGTGCTCTACCGATTCTTGACATACTTGCACCTCCAATTTCAGTGGACAGCGGGACAGTGAACAGTTACTGAAAAATTTCTGATAACTAAAAACTGCCAACTGTCAGCTAAATCACCAGACGTAAGCGATAATTTCGCCGCCGAGACCGAGTTTTCTGGCCTGTTTGTCGCTGACGATTCCTTTTGAAGTGGAAATAATCGCGATTCCGAGACCGCCCAAAACTCGCGGAAGATCTTTTTTCTTTGAGTATTGACGAAGACCCGGACGAGAGATGCGCTGAATGTCGGTAATAACTTTTTCACGATCTGCGCCGTATTTTAAGAAGACAGTCAAAACGCCTTGTTTGTTGTCCTGCGCAAAAGTGTAATCTCTGATGAAACCTTCCTGCTTGAGAACTTCCGCGATGGCGGTTTTAATCTTCGAGCCGGGAATTTCAACTTTTTCATGATAGACAGAATTAGCGTTGCGAATGCGCGTCAGCATATCCGCAACAGGATCAGTCATTGCCATAGGAAATCGATATCCTCCTTTCAGACTTTCTTACCAACTTGCCTTGGTAATTCCGGGAATTGCGCCGGCGTAACTCTGCTCACGGAAGCAGATGCGGCACATATCGAATTTTCTCATGTAGCCGTGCGGACGACCGCAAATTTTGCAGCGATTGTATCTGCGAGTTTTATACTTAGGTTCTTTTTTCCACTTTTCAATCAAACCTGTTTTTGCCATTTGATAATCACTTCCCTCAATTAAGCGTTGGCGAAGGGCATTCCCATCAGCGAAAGAAATTCGCGGGCTTCCTCGTCGGTTTTTGCGGTGGTAACGATGATAATGTCCATTCCGCGAATTTTGTCGATTTTATCGTATTCGATTTCAGGGAAGATGAGCTGTTCCTTGACGCCGATTGCGTAATTTCCGCGCCCGTCGAAAGAATTGCGATTAACGCCGCGAAAGTCGCGAACACGCGGAAGAGCAATATTCATGAATTTGTCGAGGAACTCATACATTCTTTGACCGCGCAAGGTGACTTTGCAACCGATAGCCATACCGGCGCGAAGTTTCCAAGCGGCGAGAGATTTTTTTGCGCGAGTCACAATCGGTTTTTGTCCGGCAATGGTGGTCAAGTCATTCATAGCGGATTCAAGAGCTTTGGCATTTCCGACCGCATCGCCGACTGCCATGTTGATGACGATTTTTTCGAGCTTGGGAACTTGCATAACATTTTTGTAGGCAAATTTTTCAGTCAAGCCTTTAACAACTTCGGTTTTATATTTTTCCAAAAGTCTGTTGCTCACAATATCCCTCCTTTCAAATTATTTTGCGGTGTCAACGACTTCGCCGCATTTTTTGCAAACGCGAACATTTTTGCCGTCAACTTGTTTGTGACCGATTTTAGTGGCTTTGTTGCAAGCTGGGCAGATCAACATAACTTTGCAAGCGGCAAGCGGCATTTCTTTATCCAAAATTCCGCCTTGCGGGGCTTTCATTGAAGGTTTCGTGTGGCGTTTGACTTTGTTGACATCTTCAACGACCACTTGACCTTTTTTCGGCATTGCGGAAATAATTTTGCCCTGCTTGCCTTTATCTTTACCCGAAAGAACAACGACGGTGTCGCCTTTCTTAACGTGTAATTTTGTCAATGACAATTTCGACACCCTCCTTTTTTACAAAACTTCCGGCGCGAGAGAAATTATTTTCATAAAATCTTTTTCGCGAAGTTCGCGGGCAACAGGTCCGAAAATACGAGTACCGCGCGGAGTTTTATCCTCTTTGATGAGAACTGCCGCATTTTCGTCGAAACGAATGTAAGAACCGTCGGGACGACGAAGACCCTTGCGAGAGCGAACGACTACAGCTTTGACGACGTCGCCTTTTTTAACTTGACCGCCGGGCGCGGCAGATTTCACGGACGCAACGATAATATCGCCGATGTTTGCATAACGACGGAAGGATCCGCCCAAAACTCTGATGCACATTAAATCTTTTGCGCCGGTGTTATCGGCAACATTCAGCATGGTTTGCTGTTGAATCATTTAAAAATTTCCTCCTTCCCAAAAAATATTTTCACAAAAATTTTATTTAGCCTTCTCGACAATTTTGACGAGTCTCCAACGTTTTTGTTTGGAAAGCGGACGAGTCTCCATGATAGAAACTTTGTCGCCGATATGAGCCTCTTCGTTTTCGTCATGCGCTTTGAATTTTACCGTGCGTTTGACGGATTTTTTATAAAGTTTGTGCTGGACGGTTTCTTCAATCGCAACGACGATAGTTTTCTGCATTTTATCGCTGACGACTTTGCCGACACGAGTTTTGCGCTCATTGCGTTTTTTTTCTTCGCTCACGTTCATCCCCCTTCCTTACTGACGGATATTGAGTTCACGTTCGCGCTGAATTGTTTTGACTTGCGCGATGGATTTTTTCACTTCACGAAGACGCATGGGGTTTTCAAGTTGCCCCGTTGCATGTTGAAAGCGGAGGTTGAAAAGTTCTTCCTTAAGGGATTGGAGCTTTTGAGTTTGTTCGTCCGCGCTCATATCGCGAATTTCATTAACCTTCATTAGCTTCACCGCCTTCTTTCTTCTCTTCAGCCGCCGCCTCTTCAGCCGCTTCTTTGGCTTCTTCTACAGCCGCGGCATGAGCAGCTTTTTTGGCATCGGCTAAAGTTTCGTTGACGACAGGAACATAAACGTCGCCTTGACCTTCGTTTTCGATGAATTTGGTTTTAATCGGCAACTTGTGACCGGCAAGACGCATAGCCTCTGCCGCAATTTCACGGGGAACGCCCGCCATTTCAAAGAGGACGCGACCGGGTTTGACGACTGCAACCCAATACTCCGGCGAGCCTTTGCCGCTACCCATACGAGTTTCGGCAGGTTTTGCGGTGACAGGTTTGTCGGGGAAAATTTTAATCCAGACTTGACCGCCACGACGAATGTAACGAGTCATAGCGATACGAGCGGCCTCGATCTGACGGTTGGTAATCCAAGCGGGTTCAAGAGCGACCAAGCCGTACTGACCGTGCGCAATTTTATTGCCGCTGTTGGATTTGCCTTTCATACGACCGCGAAATTGTTTGCGGTATTTTACCCTTTTCGGCATTAACATTACGCGTCACCCCCTTCGACCTTACCTTTTTTTTCGGGAAGAATTTCGCCTTTGAAAATCCAAACCTTTATACCGATTCTGCCGTAAGTCGTGTTAGCCTCCGCGAAACCGTAATCAATGTCCGCGCGGAGAGTGTGCAGGGGAATCGAGCCTTCGCGATAAGATTCACTGCGGGCAATTTCCGCGCCGCCGAGACGACCGCTGCACATAATTTTAATACCTTTCGCGCCGAGACGCATTGTACGACCGACAGACTGTTTCATCGCACGACGGAAAGCAATTCTGCGTTCCAACTGCGCCGCGATGTTTTCGGCAACCAAAGTTGCATCCAAATCCGGCTGACGAATTTCGTTGATGTTAATATCAAGACGTTTATCGGTGAATTTTTTGAGTTTGGTTTTAATTTCTTCGATACCGCTGCCGCCGCGCCCGATTACCATGCCGGGTTTTGCGGTGTGTATTGTCAATTTGAGACGGTTTTTAGACCTCTCGGTTTCGATGCGCGAAACTCCGCTAAGCATCAAAAGTTTCTTGAGTTCTTTGCGGATTTTAATATCTTCGTGAAGATTCTGCGCAAATTCTTTGTCCGCGTACCATTTCGCGTCCCAAGTTTTGATGATACCCAAGCGGATTCCGTGCGGGTGTACCTTCTGACCCAAACTTTTTCCCTCCTTCGATTATTCAGATTCTTTTTCCGAAACAATAACGGTGATATGCGAGGTGTGTTTCAAAATGCTGAACGCCTGACCGCGTGAGCGCGGGTGGATTCTTTTGAGCGTCGGGCCTTGATCCACAAAACAAGTCGAGACGTAAAGTTTTTCTGTATTCATCTCAAAATTATTTTCTGCATTAGCAACCGCCGATCTCAAAACTTTTTCGATGAACTTTGAGCCGCGTTTCGGCGTGAATTTTAAGATTGCAAAGGCTTCGGCAACGTCCTTACCGCGAATTAAATCCATGACGATACGGACTTTGCGCGGCGCGATTCGTACGAATTTTGCAACGGCTCTTGCTTCTTTCGCCACGAGAAAACCTCCCTTCGTCGGAATTTTAGTTTTCAGTCATCAGAGAATTTTTATAACCCCTGTTCACTGTCCACTAATCACTTTAACTTCGTTTTACGTTCTTCACCGGCGTGACCTTTGAAAGTTCTGGTCGGAGCGAATTCGCCGAGCTTGTGACCGACCATATCTTCGGTGATGTAAACGGGAACGTGTTTCCTGCCGTCGTGAACGGCGATCGTGTGGCTGACGAATGCAGGAAGAATTGTTGAACTGCGAGACCAAGTGCGGATAATTTCTTTGCCGTTGGCGGCGTTGAGAGCCTCAACCTTCTCCAAAAGTTTTTCCGACACAAAAGGACCTTTTTTTACAGACCTTGACAATTTTTTATCCTCCCTCCGTCAATTATTTACGACGACGAACAATAAGTTTATCGGACGATTTTTTCTTGCGAGTTTTTGCACCCATAGCGCATTTACCCCATTTAGTGACAGGGTGTTTGCGACCGACGGGACTGCGACCTTCACCGCCACCGTGCGGATGGTCTACCGGGTTCATAACCACGCCGCGGTTGGCGGGACGAATACCGAGCCAACGAGAGCGACCGGCTTTACCGATTGTGATGTTTTCGTGGTCAAGATTTCCGACTTGCCCGATAGTTGCGCGACAGTTGATGTGAATTTTGCGAACTTCGCCGGAAGGCATGCGGATTGTCGCATAATTGCCCTCTTTAGCCATAAGTTGCGCCGCCGTACCTGCAGAGCGAACCATTTGCCCGCCTTTGCCGATTTTCATTTCGATATTATGAATCATAGTACCGACAGGAATATTTTTCAGCGGGAGAGCGTTGCCGATTTTAATATCGGCTTCGGGACCGGATTCAACTTTATCCCCGACCTTCAAACCGTTTGGCGCGAGGATATATCTTTTTTCACCGTCCGCATAATTGAGAAGGGCAATTCGAGCACTTCTGTTAGGATCGTATTCAATCGTGGCAACTTTTGCGGGGATACCGTCTTTGTTGCGTTTAAAATCAATGATTCTGTAACGGCGTTTATGTCCGCCGCCTTGATGCCGTACCGTTAATTTTCCCTGCTGATTTCTGCCGCCGTGACTTTTCAGCGGAGCAAGCAGGGATTTTTCCGGCTTATCGGTCGTAATCTCTTCAAAAGTCGAGACCGTCATAAAACGGCGACCGGGGGAATACGGCTTAAATGATTTTATTCCCACTCATCTGACCTCCTTCATAAAAAAAATTTTTTTAAACTGTGAAGAACTCAATAGTTTCGCCTGCCGCGAGTTTGACAATCGCTTTTTTATAATTGCCGGTTTTTCCTACCGTGCGACCTCTGCGTTTAGTTTTGCCTTTGACGTTGACGGTGTTGACTTTTTCAACTTTGACGTTGAAAATTTCCGCAACCGCGTCGGCAATCTGAATTTTATTCGCGCGTTTATCGACGATGAAAACGTATTTTCCTTCAGCCATAAGGTCGGTAGTGCGCTCGGTGATTTTCGGGCGAATCAAAATATCTCTTGCGTCCATTAAGCGTACACCTCCTGAATTTTTTCCACTGCGTCTTTCGTGAGGAAAAGTTTTTCGCAGTTGAGAATATCATAAACATTTAACTGAAGTGCGCTGATCGCCTTCGCGTTTTGAAGATTGTTTGAAGAGCGGACAACGTTGTCGATAATTTCGCGCGTGATGAAAAGTGCCTTGCATTTGTCAACGCCGAAAGTTTTTTGGAACTCGACAAATTTTTTCGTCTTCGGCTCGTCAAAGTTCAAATCTTCAAGGACGATTAAATTTTGATTTTTAATTTTATCCGTCAAAACGCATTTGAGAGCAAGTCTGCGCTGTTTTCTGGGCATGGTGAAAGCGTAAGAACGGGGATGCGGTCCGAAGATCGTGCCGCCTCCGCGCCAAAGAGGACTTCTTCTTGAACCTGCGCGAGCGCGACCTGTGCCTTTCTGTCGCCAAGGTTTACGTCCGCCGCCGCGAACCATTCCGCGAGTTTTTGTCGCGTGAGTTCCGAGACGACGCGAAGCCAGCTGCATGACAACTGCCTGATGAACGAGGGCTTCATTTATTTCCACGTCGAAAATTTCCGCACTCAATTCGATGTCGCCGACTTTTGAATTATTCATATCGTATACCGCTAAAGTTGGCATCTGCGTCAAAACCTCCTTTCAATTATTTTTTCGCAGCCTTTTTCGGCTTAACAGTTTCTTTAACAATTACAAAACCTTTTTTCGGTCCGGGAATTGCGCCTTTGATAAGAATCAAATTTCTGTCCGCGTCAACTCTGACGACTGAAAGACGTTGAACAGTAGTTCTGACACCGCCCATACGTCCGGGCAATTTTTTGCCCTTGATGACACGACCGCCGGGACCTGAAAGCATCGCGCCCGTTGAGCCTGGCTCACGATGAGATTTTGAGCCGTGACCCATAGGTCCGCGAGCAAAGTTGTGACGTTTAATTCCGCCTGCAAAACCTTTACCCTTAGAAGTTCCGACAACATCGACCAAGTCACCCGCCGCGAAAATATCCACGCCGATAACGTCGCCGACTTTAAATTCTGATTCGGAATCAAGACGAATTTCACGAATATATTTAACGGGTTTAACTCCGGCTTTATCAAACATTCCCTTCATGGGCTTGTTGACGTGCTTATCCTTAATTTCGCCGAAACCGATCTGAACTCCGTAATAACCGTCAGTATCGACAGTTTTGTTGCGAATGACAACATTGTTGCCGCTTTCCACAACGGTTACGGGAATGACTTGACCGTCTTCGGTGAAAATTTGCGTCATACCGAGTTTAATTCCCAAAATAGTTTTCTTCGCCAATGCTTACACCTCCCCGCATTAAACTTTCAACTCAACATTAACGCCGGCAGGAAGATCCAAACGAACAAGCGCATCAACCGTTTTCTGATTGGGCTGAAGAATGTCGATGAGTCTTTTATGCGTTCTCATCTCGAACTGTTCGCGGGAATCTTTATTGACGTGCGGCGAGCGGAGAATGGTATAAATACTTTTCTCTGTCGGCAAAGGCACGGGACCCGAAACCATTGCGCCGGTCTTGCGAGCGGTCTCAACGATTTTTGCCGCACTCTGATCCAAGGCTTTATGATCATAAGCCTTCAAACGAATACGAATTTTTTTATCTTGTTTTTGTGGCAATTTATTTTTCCTCCTCAGTCGAAAGTCTCTGCTTTCAACATTGCTCCGCGGCAGTTCCCTTGAAAATTTGAATTGCCGATAAATTTCCAAGCCATCTGCCATGTCACAGCAAAATAGTGGACAGGTTACAGTGGACAGTGAACAGGGAAAAATCTCTGCTCACTGTCCACTAATCACTGTTTACTAAAAACTAAATTACTCGTTGATGTCGATGACGCGACCCGAACCGACTGTGTGACCGCCTTCACGAATAGCGAAGAGCAAACCTTTTTCGATAGCAATCGGAGTGATGAGTTCAACGTCCATTTCGATGTGATCGCCGGGCATGCACATTTCAGCAGCATTGCCGTTTGTATCTTTCAAGTTGCCGACAACGCCGGTAACGTCAGTTGTGCGGAAGTAGAACTGCGGGCGATAGTTTGCGAAGAACGGAGTATGACGACCGCCCTCTTCTTTGGTAAGAACGTAAACCTGTGCTTTAAATTTGGTGTGCGGATGAATCGTTCCGGGTTTTGCAAGAACTTGACCGCGTTCGATTTCTTTTCTGTCAACGCCGCGAAGGAGAACGCCGACGTTATCGCCTGCAACCGCGCTGTCAAGGAGTTTGCGGAACATTTCAATACCCGTCGCAACAGTTTTTCTCGGCTCGTCCATAAGTCCGACGATCTCAACAGGATCATTGAGTTTCAATTCGCCGCGCTCAACACGACCGGTAGCAACCGTGCCGCGTCCGGTGATTGTGAAGACGTCTTCAACAGGCATCAAGAAAGGTTTATCGGTGTCGCGGGTAGGAGTCGGGATATATTCGTCAACCGCGTCAAGAAGTTTCATGATGTTGGCTTCCTGCTCTTTGTCGCCTTCGAGGGCTTTCAAAGCGGAACCTGCGATAATGGGAATATCATCGCCGGGGAATTCGTATTTGCTGAGAAGTTCGCGAACTTCCATTTCAACCAATTCGAGCAATTCGGGATCGTCAACCTGGTCAACTTTGTTGAGGAAAACGACGATTGCAGGAACGCCGACTTGGCGAGCAAGAAGGATATGTTCACGAGTCTGCGGCATGGGACCGTCAGAAGCGGCAACAACCAAAATCGCGCCGTCCATCTGCGCAGCACCGGTGATCATGTTTTTGATGTAGTCAGCGTGACCCGGGCAGTCAACGTGTGCATAGTGACGTTTGTCAGTCTCGTATTCAACGTGAGCGGTGTTGATTGTGATACCGCGTTCACGTTCTTCGGGAGCCTTATCGATGTTTTCGTAAGACTCATATTTTGCAAAACCTTTCGCCGCCAAAACTTTTGTGATAGCGGCAGTCAAAGTTGTTTTGCCGTGATCGATATGTCCGATAGTACCGATATTGACATGCGGTTTGCTTCGATCAAACTTTTGCTTTGCCATTAAATAAACACTCCTCTAAATAATTTCAATTTTATTAACTATCAACTAGCAACTAATTGCTAGTGACTATTCACCTTTGTTTCTCGCAACAATAGCATCGGCGATTGTTTTCGGCACTTCGTCATAATACGCAACTTCCATTGAGTAGTTGCCGCGTCCTTGAGTTTTTGAACGCAATTCAGTCGCGTAACCGAACATTTCGGAAAGCGGGACGAATGCGCGAATAATTTGCGCACCGTTCTGCGGCTCCATACCTTCAATCTTGCCGCGCCGTGAGTTCAAATCTCCGATAACGTCGCCCATATATTCTTCGGGGACGGTGACTTCAACCTTGACATACGGTTCAAGCAAAACAGGTTTAGCTTTTTCAGCCGCCGCCTTGAAAGCGATAGAACCCGCAATTTTAAATGCAGCCTCGCTCGAATCGACTTCATGAAAACTTCCGTCATAAACGATAGCCTTAACGTCAACCATCGGATAACCGGCAAGAACGCCGTTTTCCATTGCCTGCTTGACGCCCGCTTCAATCGGTCCGATATATTCTTTCGGAATTATGCCACCGACGATTTTGCTTTCAAACTCGAAACCTTTGCCGACTTCATTCGGGAAGATTTCCAGCCAACAATGACCGTACTGACCGTGACCGCCACTCTGACGGACGAATTTTCCTTCAGCCTTCGCACTTTTACGAATTGTTTCACGATATGCAACTTGAGGCTCGCCGACTTTGCAATCGACTTTGAACTCGCGGAGCATTCTGTCAACAATAATCTGTAAATGCAACTCGCCCATTCCGGAAATAATAACCTGACCTGTCTCGGCATCCGTACGAACTTTGAAAGTCGGATCTTCTTCAGCAAGTTTTTGAAGTGCAACGCTCATTTTGTCCTGATCGTTTTTGGTTGAAGGCTCAACCGCAACCGAAATGACAGGCTCGGGAAATTCCATCGACTCCAAAATAATCGGCTTGCTTTCGTCGCAAAGAGTATCGCCCGTTGTCGTATCCTTAAGACCGACAGCCGCCGCAATATCTCCGCTGTAAACGACATCAATTTCTTTACGGTTGTTCGCGTGCATTTGCAAAATTCGTCCGATACGCTCTTTTTTGCCTTTCGTCGAATTGTAGACGTAAGAACCGCTTTTGAGTGTGCCGGAGTAAACTCTGAAAAATGCAAGTTTACCGACGTAAGGATCAGTCATTATTTTAAATGCAAGTGCGCTGAAAGGCTCTTCGTCGCTTGCAGGTCGTTCATCTTCCTCGCCGTCGGGATTTATACCTTGAATCGGCGGAATATCGACAGGCGCGGGCATATAATCGACAATCGCATCAAGTAAAGGTTGAACACCGCGATTTTTATAAGACGTGCCGCAAGTTACGGGAGTCATTGTGCAGTCGATTGTAGCTTTGCGGATAACGGCTTTAATTTCGTCAACGGTTACATCTTCGCCGCTGAGATATTTTTCCATGAAGTCGTCATCTTGTTCCGCGCAGGCTTCAAGAAGTTTGTCGCGATAATTTTGCGCCATTTCTTTAAGCTCTTCGGGAATTTCTACTTCGTCAGCAACTTTGCCCAAGTCGTCTTCATAGACGATAGCTTCCATTTTGACGAGATCGATAATTCCTCTGAAAGAATCTTCCGAGCCGATAGGAAGTTGAATTGCCACCGCATTTGTGCGCAGTCTGTCACGCATCATTTGAATAACGTGATAAAAATCCGCGCCCGTAATATCCATTTTGTTGACGTAAGCCATTCGCGGTACGTTGTAATGTTCAGCCTGTCTCCAAACAGTTTCGGTTTGAGGCTCAACTCCGCCTCGTGCCGTCAAAATTGCAACTGCACCGTCGAGAACTCTCAAAGAGCGTTCAACTTCAACGGTGAAATCAACGTGTCCCGGTGTATCGATGATGTTAATTCGATGATCTTTCCAGAAACAAGTTGTAGCCGCCGAAGTGATTGTAATTCCGCGTTCCTGCTCCTGAACCATCCAGTCCATCGTTGCCGCGCCGTCATGAACTTCGCCGATTTTATGATTGATACCCGTGTAAAAAAGTATGCGCTCGGTCGTTGTCGTTTTGCCGGCATCGATATGCGCCATAATTCCTATGTTGCGAGTTTTTTCTAATGAAAACTCTCTAGACACTTTTAAAATAACCCCTTATTACCAGCGATAATGTGCAAAGGCTTTGTTAGCTTCTGCCATTTTGTGAGTATCTTCTTTTTTCTTGATAGACGCTCCGACGTTATTCGCCGCGTCCATAAGTTCGGCGGAAAGTCTTGCGTCCATAGTTTTTTCTCCGCGAAGTCTTGCATAGTTTACAATCCAGCGGATTCCCAAAGTTTGTCTTCTTTCGGGACGGACTTCCACAGGTACCTGATAGTTTGCGCCGCCGACTCGACGGGCTCTGACTTCAAGCACCGGCATAACGTTTTTCAGTGCCGTTTCAAAAACTTCCAGCGGATCTTTGCCGGTTTTTTCGCGAATGGTTTCAAATGCATCGTAAACAACTCTTTGCGCCACGCTTTTTTTGCCTGACAACATAACTTTGTTTATGAACTTTGTAACCGTTTTTGAATTATAAACCGGATCCGGCAGAACGTCTCTTTTAGGCACAGAACCTTTTCTCGGCATTTACTGTTGCCTCCTTTTCCCAGCCACTAATTATTTTTTCTTCGGTTTGGCTTTCTTCGCGCCGTATTTTGAGCGGGACTGATTTCTGTCCTGAACTCCGGCGGTATCGAGTGAGCCGCGAATAATATGATAACGCACACCGGGAATATCCTTAACACGACCTCCGCGAATGAGGACGACGCTGTGCTCCTGCAAATTATGTCCAATACCAGGAATGTATGCGGTAACCTCGATTGAGTTAGTCAAACGAACACGCGCGACCTTACGCAGAGCCGAATTAGGTTTTTTGGGCGTTGTGGTGTAAACGCGAGTGCAAACGCCGCGTTTTTGCGGGCATTCTTTCAGAGCCGGTGCAGTAGATTTTTCTGCGGCACTTTGACGGCTTTTTCTCACTAACTGATTTATGGTCGGCATACATTCACCTCCTTTCAAAAATTCAACGTTTAAGCTGTTTCAAAACGTGCGTAATATTAACACCGCCGAAAAGCCTTGTCAATACTTAACTTTTCGGCACTTTTTATTGACAACTTTTCCAAAGGGAATTTTGCAAATTTGCGCACAACTTTATCAAAAATCTGTAAAAATTTTTTCCGCATGACCTGCAAATGCGCTGTGATTGTGAATCGATTCAAAATTTTCGCATTCGACCTCAAAACTCGATAAATTTTTTACTTTCCGCAAACTCAAAACCACATCGCGCAAAATATCTTCAACAAATTTCGGATTTTTATAGGCGGCTTCGGTCACAAATTTTTCGTCCTCGCGTTTGAGAATCGGGAAAATTTCGCTCGACCCTTGAGCCTCAATCATCTTGATAATTTCAGAAATTTTTATTTCGTCAAGTTTGTCAGCGTCGAAAAAATTTAATTGAACTCGGCAAATTGAGCGTTGATTGTGCGCTCCGAAGTCCGAAATTTCTTTACTGCAGGGACAGAGCGAAGTAAACGGCACGGCAAGAGCCAGAGAAAATTTAACCCGCGAATTTTTTTTCAGTTCGCCGATAAATTTACAGTCAATGTCAAGCAGAGATTCACGCCCGGAAGTCGGCGCAGTTTTTTTTACGAAAAATTTAAAAGCAATTTCAATCGCGGAAAAATCCGTTTCAAGTTTTTGCAGAGCGTCGAGCAAAATTTTTTCTGTGTCGGAAATTTTCAACGGCAAATTTACATAATCCGTCAAAATTTCTGAAAGTCTGCTCATATGAGTTCCGCGAATTTTTTCGTTCAATGAGACGGTAAATTTTATTTTCGCCAAAACATCTTGAATTTCACCGCCGTCAGAAATCTTCAGCGGCAGATAAACCCCCGCAATTCCCGTGCGCTGAATTTTTATATTTCGATTGTCCTTCTGATTTTGAACATCAATCATTTTTTCATACCAACTGCCTTTGCTGAAATAAATTTTGCTCAAATTTATATCAGTCTTTATTCGTGCCGTCAATCCCCGCAAAATTTTTTGGAACTCAAAAAGCAATTTCTAAGAACTTGTATTCACAAGTTCAGGGGACAGTGAACAGTGGATAGGAATAGCTGTAACCTGTCCACTATCCACTAATCACTGAAGCTGTGAACACAGCTTCTGAAATAACTGAATCGAATCAATTCAATTCTATAAAAGAATTTTTAATTTGTGCAGTCAATAATTAAAATGTACGGAGTTTTTTTTCAGAGGTGATATTTTTAATGGGACATCCCGTAACAACAAACCCGTTTATCATAATGATGATAAACATGACGGTGGTTTTTTTCGTGTTGATTGCGTTGAGCGGAATAATCCACTTGATTCACAAACTCGACCCGACGAAAGAGCCTGAAGAAGTTTCCGAAATTCCGGAAGCGGACGAACACGCGGCAATAATTGCCAAACTCAAAGAGCAACAAAAAGCCGCTCAAGTCGTCGAAACTCCGCAGGTCGAAGAAGGCATCACGCCCGAAATAATTGCGGCAATTTCTGCGGCAATCGCGGCGTGCGGTTTCAGCGGACAAGTTCGCGCGGTTAAAATCGTCGGACGCGAAAACAGCGGCTGGAGAAGAAATGCGCTTGACAACGGCTTGAGGAATAAGGTCTAAGGAGGGGATTTTGTGGAATTTTTTAATGCGTTCAGTGTGTCGCTCCAAGCCGTTTGGAATGACAGCGGATTTTCGGCTTTCACAATCGGCAACGGAATTATGATTATTGTCGGTCTCCTCCTCCTGTACATGGCTTTTGTCAGAGAGTTTGAGCCGCTTTTACTCGGTCCGATTGCTTTCGGCTGTATCCTCGCCAATTTCCCGAACACGGAATTTTTCGGCGAAGAAATGAATGTCATGAAAGCAATTCGTTACGGAATAAATTATGAAATTTTTCCGCCGTTAATTTTTTTGGGAATCGGCGCAATGACTGATTTCGGACCTTTGCTTGCAAGACCTTCGACGTTATTGCTCGGCGCGGCGGCACAAATCGGCGTTTTCGTCGCACTCGCCGGCGCAATGATTGTAGGTTTCGACATAAAAGAGGCGGCAGCAATCGGAATTATCGGCGGCGCGGACGGTCCGACTTCAATTTATCTTTCAATCAAACTCGCTCCGCACTTACTCGGCGCAATCGCGGTCGCGGCGTATACTTATATGTCACTCGTGCCGATGATTCAACCGCCGATTATGAAGGTCTTGACCACTCAAAAAGAACGCGAAATAGTTATGACTGAACTTCGCACCGTTACAAAATTTGAGCGCGTAGTTTTCCCCATCGTCGCAACAATTTTCATCAGCTTACTTTTACCGCCGATTGCGGCACTTTTGGGAATGTTGATGCTCGGTAACCTTTTCCGCGAATCGGGCGTAACGGACAGACTTAGCGACACGGCGCAAAATTCTCTGTGCAACATCGTCACAATCTTTTTGGCAACGGGCACGGGCATGACGATGAACGCGGACGACTTTTTGAAGGCTGATACACTTTTGATAATCTGCTTGGGACTTGTCGCATTTATGGGCGGCACTGCAGGCGGCGTTATCTTCGGAAAAATTATGTGCAAGATGACGGGCGGCGCAATCAATCCGCTTATCGGATCGGCAGGCGTTTCCGCAGTTCCTATGGCGGCGCGTGTCAGTCAGCTGGTCGGTATGCGTTCCAAACCCGGCAATTATCTTTTAATGCATGCAATGGGTCCGAATGTTGCCGGCGTTATCGGTACGGCGGTTGCGGCAGGTACAATGCTCGCAATGCTGAAGTAGTGGTTAGTGGTTAGTGGACAGTGGTTAGAAAAACTGTTCCCTGTCCACTGTTCACTGTACCCTAAATATGATATAATCTTCTCAAAATTTTTTTGAGGAGATTATTTTTTTTGCAAAGGTGGTAATTATGCAAGTTATCAAATATGTTTTTCAACCGCACGGTGACGAGCGCGGTCAGCTGGTTTCGCTGGAAGAGTTCAAGGACATTCCTTTTCAGATAAAGCGCGTCTATTTTATGTACGACACTGAAAAAAATGTTGTTCGCGGCAAGCACGCTCATAAAAATTTGGAGCAGATTTTAGTTTGTATTCACGGCAGTTGCAAAATTCTTCTCGACAACGGACACGAAAAAAAAGTTGTGCCGCTTGAAAAACCTTATGAAGGGCTTTACGTTGCCAATGATATGTGGCGCGAAATGTACGATTTTTCTCCCGACGCGGTACTTTTGGTTTTTGCGTCGGAAGTTTATGACGAGAGCGATTATATTCGCGATTACGATGAATTTTTAAAATTCGTCAAGGAGCGTAAAAATGGAAATTAACTTGGCAGTTTTGGACAGACAGTTTGAACTTCATCAAACCGAATACGAACAAGCGGCGTTAAGGGCTTTGCGCTCAGGTTGGTATGTTCTCGGGAATGAAGTCGAAAATTTTGAAAAAGAATTTGCAAAATATCTCGGGGCAAAATTTTGCGTCGGAGTAAATTCAGGGCTGGACGCTTTAACTTTAGCCGTCCGCGCTTTGAATATCGGCGAAGGCGACGAAGTTATCGTTCAGGCAAATACTTTTATCGCGACGGTTTTGGCGATTACGGAAAATCACGCCACGCCGATTTTTGTCGAGCCGGACGAATTTTATAACATCGACGCGGAAAAAATCGAATCTGCCATCACGCCGAAGACAAAAGCGATTATGGTCGTTCATCTTTACGGGCAGGCGACGAATATGAAAAAAATTTGTCGCCTCGCCGAAAAATATAATTTGAAAATTATCGAAGACTGCGCACAATCTCACGGCGCGAAATTTCAAAACAAAATGACGGGGACTTTCGGGATCGGCTGTTTCAGTTTTTATTCGACAAAAAATCTCGGGGCATTCGGTGACGGCGGTGCGGTTGTGACGGACGACGAAAATTTTGCCGAAAAAATAAAAATGCTCAGAAATTACGGCAGTAAAATTAAATATCACAACGAAATTGCCGGAGTGAATTCAAGACTTGACGAAATTCAGGCGGCACTTCTGCGCGTAAAACTTTCTCACCTTGACGAACTCAACGAAGAGAGAAAAAAAATTGCCGCGCGATATTTAAACGAAATAAAAAATCCGTCGATAATTCTGCCGAAAATTCGCGAAGGTTCAACTCACGTTTGGCATCAGTTTGTTGTCCGCGTAAAAAACCGCGACGACTTTCAAAAATATCTTGAGCAGAACGGAATTAAAACCGTGATTCATTACCCGATACCGCCGCATTTGGCAGATTGTTACAAAAATTTAAATCATCGACGCGGAGATTTTCCTGTCGCCGAAAAATTCGCGGACGAAGTTTTAAGCCTTCCGATGTTCAACGCAATGACGGCGGAGGAAATTGATTTTGTTATCGACGTCATAAATAAATTTTGAGGAAATTAAAATTTGTTTTTAAGAAGCTGTTTTCGTTAGATTACAATTTTTAAACCCGCGCTCACGGATGAGCGCACCTGCCCGCCTAGTGAGCGTGACGAAAGTAGCAGACAGTGAACAGTGATCAGTGGTCAGGAAAAATCCCTGTCACCTGTCCACTAACCACTAGCCACTACAATCCTTTTATTGAAAGCCTATAAAAAAATTTTCCGCACAAATGATTGAAAGTCTTGACGGCAATAAAAAAATCCCGACGCAGAAATTTTACGCCGGGATTTTTTATTTTGCTTGAAAAAATTTTTACATGTAATCGATTGAAGATTTTTTGCGCTCCTGTTTCATAAATCCGAATTTTGCCGCAATCCATTCGACGATCACGAAGAAGACGGGAATTAAAAATATTCCGAGTGAAGTTGCGAATAACATACCGCCGACAACTGCAACTCCCATGCCGTTACGAGCCGCCGAACCTGCGCCGACCGCCATCGCCAAAGGTAAACAGCCGATTATAAATGCGAGCGAAGTCATCAAAATCGGGCGAAGTCGAAGACCTGCCGCCTCTATCGCCGCTTTTACCGGCTCCATTCCTCTGTCAACGCGAACTTTCGCAAACTCAACAATCAATATCGCATTTTTCGCCGCCAATCCGATAATTGTTATAACGCCGATTTGCATATAAACGCTGTCTTGCAAGCCCGCTTTTTGTATGCCGAACATTCCTTCAATAATCGACAATCCGTACTCCGAAACGACTGCGCCGAAAATTCCCGTCGGCACGGTGAGCAAAACTGCAAAAGGCACTGACCAACTTTCATACAGCGCGGCGAGCATCAAGAAGACGAAAACTAACGCCAATGCCAAAACCTGCATTGTTGAACTTGCCGCCTTTTTCTCTTCGCGAGACTGTCCGCTCCATTCAATTCCGAAACCTGTTCCCGCCTCTTCTCTGACGACTTCTTCAATGGCGTTCATCGCTTGCCCCGAGCTGTAACCCTGCGCGGCGTTTCCTTGAAATTGGATTGCGCGAGTTCCGTTAAATCTTGAAATTTGAGTGGGACCCGTGCTCAAGTGCGGTGTAATCAAAGTATCGAGCGGAATTTTTTGCCCGTCACTGCCTTTGACGAAAACAAATTTTGCACTCTCCGCCTCCGTGCGGTAAAGAATATCTGACTGCAACATAACTTTATACGTTCTGCCGAATTGATTAAAGTCGTTGACCTGCATACCGCCGAAATTAACTTGCAGTGCGGTGAAAACGTCGCTCAAGTTTACGCCGAGTTGTTTAATTTTTTCGCGGTCAATGTCATATTCAATCGTCGGCGAGGAAATGTTAAAAGTTGTGCGCACGCCTTGAAGTTCGGGACGCTGATTAGCCTTTGCAACAACTTTTTGCGCGATTGCGTTTAATTCTTCGTTAGTGTGACCGCCGAGGTCTTGAAGTTGCAAACTCCAACCGCCGACAGTTCCGAGTCCGGGCAGAGCGGGCATGTTAAACGCGATAACTCTTGCTTCGGGCGCGTGCTGTGCGCCGAGTTGAAACATTTTTCTGATACAGTCATTGACGGAAACGTCGCGCTGTCCCCAAGACTGCAGACTGCAGACAATCAGCCCCGCAGAAGGTTTCGAGCCGAAAGAAAGAACATCAAAGCCCGTGATGTACATGCAGGCTTGAAGACCCGGCATTTCTTTCATAACCGCCGCGCCGAGCTTGTCAACAGTTTCTTGAGTGTGATTCAGCGAAGTTCCTTCAGGCAAACTCACCGAAGTCATGAAAAAGCCTTGATCTTCGTCCGGCACGAAAGTTGACGGCATTTTTGAGTAAACAAAGCCCGTCAAAATTCCTATAATCAGCAGAAATAAAAATGCGAAACGAGATTTTCTGATAAACGCCGCAACCACTTTGACGTAAGAATTTTTCGAACGTTCAAACCAATTATTAAACGCGTCGAAAGCTCTGTCCAAAATTCCCGTGCGTTTTTCGTCGGGTGAATGCGGTTTTAAAATCATCGCGCAAAGTGCCGGAGTCAAAGTCAACGCAATAAATGCCGAAAGACCCATTGAAATCGCTATCGTTAAAGCAAACTGACGATACAAAACGCCTGTCATTCCGCCCAAAAATGCGACGGGTACGAAAACTGCCGCCAAAACAAAGGCGATTGCAACGACAGGTCCTTGAACTTCCTCCATCGCGCGTTCGGTTGCGTCGACGGGTGAAAGTCCGTCCTCCATATGATGTTCAACGTTTTCAATAACGACAATCGCGTCATCGACGACAAGACCTATCGCCAAGACCATCGCGAAAAGCGTCAATGTGTTTATCGAAAAGTCGAGTAAAATAAACGCCGCAAAAGTTCCGATTAAGCTGACGGGAACGGCGAGGAGCGGAATAATTGTCGCGCGAAAACTTTGCAGAAAGACGAAGATAACTATAACAACCAAAATTAACGCTTCGACAAATGTGTGAATAACTTCTTCGATAGATTCGCGAATGTAGTCCGTCGAGTCGAAAACCTGCGAAACTTCCAGACCCGGCGGGAGTTTTGCCTGTTCACGTGCAATAATTCTTTTGACTTCGGCGATGGTCGTCATGGCGTTTGCGTCCGAAGTCAACTGAATACCGAAACCGATAGCGGGATGCCCGTTAAATTCACTGATGACGTTGTACTGTTGCTGACCCGTTTCAATTCGCGCAACATCTTTCAATCGAACGAAACCGCCTTTGCCGTCCGTCTTTAAAATAATGTCGCCGAATTCTTCGATTGTAGTCAAGCGTCCCTGAACTTTGCCGGTATACTGTTTTTCCTGACCTTGAGCGAGAGGCATTGAGCCTACAGTACCCGCCGCCGCCTGTTTATTCTGTTCGTTAATCGCGCTGACAACTGTGCCGACAGTTAAATCAACCGCCGCAAGTTTATCGGGATTGAGCCAAATTCTCATCGAATAATTCGAGCCGAAAATATTGACGTCGCCGACGCCGTTGACGCGTTTGACTTCGTCGAGAAAATAAATATCCGCGTAGTTTTTCATAAAAGCGCGGTCATAAGTTCCGTCCGGCGAATGCATTGAAATCAACATCGCCATATCGTTCGAGGCTTTGCGAGTTACAACGCCGACTTCTTGAACATCGGTAGGCAAGCTGGGATTGGCAACGGCAACGTTATTTTGAACTTTAACGCTGTCCATATCGCCGTCCGTGCCGACTTCAAAAACGACGCTCAAACTGTAACGCCCCGTGTCGTCCGAGTTTGAAGTCATATAGTCCATGCCCTGCGTACCGTTGACTTTATCTTCGATAACCTGCGCAATGGTCTGGTTGACGACTTCGGCATTCGCGCCGGTGTAAGTTGTGCTGACGGAAACGGTTGGCGGAGAAATTTGCGGATATTGAGCGATAGGCAGTTGAAGACCTGCCAAAACTCCGACCAAAACAATTATCAGCGAAACGACGATTGCGAAAATTGGTCTGTGTATAAAAAATTTTGCCACGCAAGCCGCCTCCTTATTTCTGCTGATTTATATTTCCGGGGGCATTTGCATTTTTACTTGTCGCGCCGGACACAGTTTCGGAAGAATAAGGCGTTGTAATATTTGCCATGGTAAAGCCCATTTCGCCCGCAGTGACATTCGTAACGGCAAGGTCAACGCCTTCTTGAAGCCCCGTCAAGCCCTCGACGATAACATTGTCTTGCGCGGTTACTCCGCTTGTGATGACGTAATAACTGCCGATTTGCTGACCGAGTTCGACATTTTTTGTTTTAGATTTACCGTCTTCGCCGACAACCATGACAAAAGATTTCCCGAGAAGTTGCTGGACTGCGCGTTGAGGAACCAAAAGCGCGTTGGGAATTGTTTCGCCGCTAAGTTTAACCCTTGCAAACATACCCGGCATCAAAAGACCGCTGGGATTGGGAAAAACTGCCTTCATAACGAGAGAGCCGGTATTGTTGGCAAGTTCTCTGTCCGTTTCGACGATCCTGCCGACGAAGGGATATTCTTTTCCGTCCGAAAGAGTGATTGTCACTTCCATCGGGTTATGATCCGCCTGCATCGATTGAACCGTCATAAATTTTAAATATTCGTTTTCACTTATGGAAAATTGCGCAAAAATAGGATTGATATTGCCGATTGTAACGAGCGTCGTTTGTCCGGCGGAAATGAACGTCCCGACTGCCACATCATCGACGCCGAGCTGTCCGCTCATCGGCGCGTAGATATTCGTATCTGCCAAATTTTCCTGTGCAAGACGGATTGCCGCCATTTTTACGCCCGCCGCCGCGTCGTAGGCTTTGACGGTCGCCGCTTGAGTCGAAACCGTCTGTTCGTCGATTGCGTTTTCATTAAGCAACATTTGATAACGGTGCAAATCGTTTATTGCGTTCTGTAAATTCGCTTCGGTCTGCGCCAAATCTGCTTCTGCCTGCAAAATTGAAGTTTCGTATTGCCTGGAATCAATTTTGAAAAGTAATTGACCTGCCTCGACGAACTGTCCGCCGGTTACCATTTTTTGAACAACTTGCCCGCTCACTTTTGACTGAACTTTGACTTCTTCAGTGCCGACCAACTGCCCGGCATATTCCGCGGATAACGGCGCGTCACGTTGAACAACTTTCATTACTTTGACCTGTTGCTTCGGAGCTTGAGTTTGTTTTTTTTGATCGTCGCCGCAACCGGTGAAAATTGTCGAAATAATTGCCGTGATTATCGCCGCGCTTAATAATTTTCGCTTGAAAAAAATCACACGAAACCCTCCCCTGATTTTATAAAAATATGGGCAAATTTTAGAGTTTTAATTGAAAAAAGTCAATGAAACAATTCGCGGTTGTGCCAATTTTTTCAGCGTGTTAAAATAAATTAGTGGATAGTGGATAGTGAACAGGGGATAGTGAACAAGGGATAGTTTTTTCTGTAACCTATCCGCTAAAAATTTCATGAGAGGAGGTTTTTCTATGAACTGTCGAAGGTGCGGGAAAAATTTAGGTAATAAATTGAAGTGCGAATTTTGCGGATATGAAAATGTTGCGGGAAATGTTCGAGAAATGACGCGCACCGAAAAAAATTTTTTTGACGGGGTGACGATTAACGCGGACGGCACGGAGTACGAGGGACAAAGTCGAAGCGGCGGAAATTTTAAATCCGGCAAGGCTTATATCAATCTCGGCGAATCGTCAATTTTTTCGCGTCTTTTCGGAAAATTTATTTTCGGTCTGATGAATAATAATTTGCTGGTGAAAATTGCGGCGATTTTAATTTTTGTCGCATTTGCCGCGCTGATGTTTTTTATCGCCCTGCCGATTTTATTTTTTCTGCTTGCGCTGGGAATTGCGATGTTGATTTACGCGAAGTTCACTAAAAAATTTTGAGGGAGTTTTTTTTTATGAAAGCAGTAGTTTTATCGAGCGGCGGTCTGGATTCTTCAACCTGCCTTGCTCTTGCCGTGAAAAAATTCGGCAGTGAAAATGTTGCGGCGGTCTCAATTTTTTACGGTCAACGTCATGCGAAAGAATTGGAATGCGCGAAAAAAATTGCGGCTCATTACAAAGTTAAGCGTTTTGAATTTGACGCGGCGCAGATTATGAGTTTTTCAGATTCCGCACTTTTGAA
>CAJOCT010000016.1 GCA_905236725.1 uncultured Selenomonadaceae bacterium
GGCGCGGGCGAAATTGAGCATTTCTACAAAGTTTTGACGGAAGGCAAGGCGGACGCGGTTTTGGCGGCTTCAGTCTTCCATTACGGCAAATACACCATTCGACAAGTCAAAGAATATCTGAAAAATCGCGGCGTTGAGGTAAGATTTTGAGGAGTGATTCAGATGAGTTTTGAAGTTGATTTTGATGACAAAGAAAGCCAAATTGTTGAAGATTACATGAAACAAAACGATATGAATTTTTCTCAAGTGGCAAAGCAAGCAATTTTGGAAATGATTTTTAACGACGACGCGGATTTGACCACTTTCAAGCAGGCAATGGAAGAATACAAAAAAAATCCTACCACGTATTCTCATGAAGAAGTGAAAAAATGGTTGGGATTGACATAAAAAATTATAAAGTCGACTATACAAATTTACAGATAAATTATTCTTGGAGGAAATAAAATGGAAATTGATATTAGCAAAATTAAATTTAATGCGCACGGACTTGTACCCGCGATCGTTCAAGAAGAGAGCGGGCAAGTTTTGATGTTGGCTTATATGAACGAAGAATCTTTGAAAAAAACTGTCGAGACGGGTTACACGCACTTTAGGCGAAACGAGCGGAAACGTTCAACAAGTCAAGGCTCTTTACTACGATTGCGACGGCGATACTCTCTTGGTAAAAGTTCATCAAACGGGCGTGGCTTGTCACACGGGAACTTATTCCTGTTTCAGCGGGCGTCGGCTGGACAAAAATAATAATCTTCCCGCAGTCGTCGAACAGCCCGAGCAGGAAAATCTTTCGCTTGTGCTTTATGAACTTTATTCCGTGATAAAAGACCGTCAGCGGCACCCCGTCGAAGGTTCTTATACAAATTATCTTTTCGGCAAGGGCTTGGATAAAATTTTGAAAAAAGTCGGCGAAGAGGCTGTCGAAACAATCATTGCGTCGAAAAACGGCGAGGAATCGGATATTATTTACGAAATGGGCGATCTTTGGTATCACTGCTTGGTTTTGCTTGCTTATCACGAGATTGACCCCGAAAATTTGTTTGCGGAGCTTATGAATCGGCGAAAGGGCGGCAATTATCACAAATTCACGGGCAAGAGCGGGGAGCGTCCTAATGATTAAAAAAATTTTCATCGCAGTTTTTTTTCTTGTCGTAACAATTTTTGCGGGAATGGAAATCGACAAAAAAATTTCCGCGCAGAATATCGAAGAAGTTGCGAACGGTCCGAAAATTTTGGTGCTGAATTATCACCAGGTAAATAACAGCTTTACGCCGCTTGCCGTGCCCGTCAACGCTTTTGCGGACCAGATGAATTATCTTGTTGACAGCGGTTATATCGCGATAACGCCCGACGAACTTGCGAGCGGTTTGGCGGGAGAAATTACCTTGCCTGAAAAACCCGTGATGATTACTTTTGACGACGGTTATATTGACAATTATACAAACGCTTTCCCGATTTTAAAGGCGTTGGGACTGCGTGCGACGGTTTTCATGGTGCCGGGTTTTGTCGGCAAGCCGCAATATATGAGTTGGGAGAATTTAAAGGAAATGGAAAAAAACGGCATCACGGTCCAATCTCACACGCTCAACCACGCGAAACTTGAGGAACTGCCCGACGACGAAATTCGCAACGAACTTTTAAATTCAAAACTTATGCTTGAGGAAAATCTCGGTCACCCCGTCGAGTTTTTGGCGTACCCGACCGGCACTTACAATTTGCACATTGCCGGAATTGCCAGCGATGTCGGCTACAAAGGCGCGTTCACCGTAAAATACGGCAACGTCGATTTGGGCAGCAATATGTACGCACTTGAGCGCGTGCCGATTTTTCAGACAGAAAACACGATGAAAAGTTTTTTTGAGCGCGTGGAATATCGTCAAAGTTTTGAAGAATTCGGCTGGATAAAAAGATAATTTTGAGGCGGGATAAATTTTGATAAAAGAATTTGCGAGAGCAAAAATAAATTTGACGCTGGATATTTTGAGAAAGCGCGAAGATAATTTTCACGAAGTCGAAATGATTATGCAGAGTTTGGAGCTTGCCGACGTTTTGGAAATGGAAAAAATTTCTGACGGGATAAAATTTTCCATGAACGCAGAAAAAATTATCGGCGGCGAAAAAATTCCTGCGGACGAAAAAAATTTGGCTTATCGCGCAGTTTTGGAACTGGAAAAAGTCTGCGGGAAAAAATTCAACGTCGCGATAAATCTGCAAAAAAATATTCCTGCGGCGGCGGGACTCGGCGGCGGTTCATCCGATGCGGCGGCGGTTCTGCGCGGAATGAACAAACTTTTCGATTTAAATTTCAGCGAAGAAAAACTTTGCAAAATCGGCGAAAAAATCGGTTCTGACGTGCCTTTTTGCGTAATCGGCGGAACTTGTCTTGCGAAAGGGCGCGGGGAAATTTTGACGAAACTGCCCGCAATGAAAAATTTTTCCGTCGTATTGATGAAACCGCACGGCGAAATTTCCACCGTTTGGGCTTACAAAACTTTTGACGAATTTTTTGCAGATAAAATTTCCCATCCGCCGACAGAAAAAATTATTTCGCTTTTGAGTCAAAAAAATTATGAGGAGGCTTTCAAAAATTTTTCCAACGTGTTTGAGCCCGTCGCCTTAAAAAAATTTCCCGAAATCGAACTTTACAAGAAAAAAATGTTGGCGGCGGGAGCAAAATTTTCGATGATGAGCGGTTCGGGGCCGACGATTTTTTCTCTTGCCGACGAAGAATTTGTCGAAAAAATTGTCTCAAGTATAAAAAATTTCGACGCGCAGATTTTTATAACCAAAAATTTTTCCTTTTGACAAAATAAAAAAAAAATTTTTTCCAGGAGGTTGAAATGCAAAAATTTTTAGCTTTTGTCCTGTCGACAATGTTTTTTCTATGCGGGTTTATTTCTTCAGGCGAATGTCGCGAATTTGTTTTTGTGATAAATTCAAGCCGGTCGATGAGCAATTCCGACCCGCAACGAAGAGTTTTTGAGAGCGTGGCTTGGAGTTTGGCGAATCTTCCCGCGGATGACGAGGCGAGCGTCATTTCTTTCAACGATGAAGTTTCTGTTTTGCGTCCGCTTACAAAAATTTCGGAAAATCCGAACAAAATTTTCAGCGCGAATTATTCCGGGCAGAGCAACGCCGGCGATGCGATGTTGGCGGCGGTTGATATGCTGATGCCGAAATTTGACATTGAAAAAAATATAATTCTTATCACCAACGGCGAAATTTCTTTGAGAGATTCCGCGCAGACTTTGCGTTCTGTCGAAAAATTTCAAGACGGCTTGACGCAGGCGAAATGGGCGAATATGTCCGTGTATATTTTCAATCTGCGCTATCAGGGGGATCCGCTGAATTACCACTCTTACACCGAACTTGCGCGAGAAATTCCGATTCCGCATAATGAATTGATGACGGCGATTCGCACGGTTTTTCACAACGATTTTCACACGCCGCATTTAAATTTACTTTCTCAAGGCGTGAGCAAAGAAAAAATTTCTGCAAAAATTCCGCTTACTTCTTTTGAAAAGGCGAAATTATTTTTGGTCGCTTCCAATCCCGGCAAATCGACTTTGGAAAATTCTTCCGCCGTCAAGGTTATGGAGGGAAATTTTGTAAAAATTTACGAAATCGCTTCTTCGTCTGAAAATAATCTTGAATTTAGCGCGGATTACCCGCAAGGCACCGGCTTGACTTTGGACGCGGAGATTGATGTCGAAGGAAGTTTGCAGGCGGAAATTTCCAAGTCAATTTTTTCTGCGGACACTTTGGAAATCACGCCCGTTTACAAAAATAATCCTTCCGAAAAAATTTTTGCCGATCATTTTTTTGAAAATAAACCCGTTCGCGTGGAGTTCAACGGAAAAATTTTTGACGCAAGTATTCATAACGGCGTGATTTCGGTTGAATTGGAAGGCGACGAAAAAATCATTTATCTGCAAAAAGTTTTTTTTGAAGATTTGGGGGTCAATTTTATCGGCGAAAATTCCGCAGAAGTGCAACCTTCCGACAATAATTATCTGATGTGGATTTTGGCGATCGGCGCAATTTCGGTAATTTTGATTTTGTCATATTTCCTGCGCAAAAAAAATATTCCCGAACTTGAAGAAATCGAAGAAGTTGAAGTAAAACCCGTACAAATTGAAAAAATTGTCGAACCGAAGCCCGAGCCGAAAAAAATTTCTTCGCCTAAGAAAAAAATTGAAGAAAAACTTTCGAAAACAAAACCTGTCAAAGAAGAAAAATTTTCTTACGAAGGCAAATTTTTAATTTACGTGACGAAAACTTTGCGAGAGGAAGACATTGAGCCGAGAGAATTTAATTTGTTCAGAGTCGGCAGGGTGCAAATTTCTTTGCTCGAAATTCTTCAAGAATGCGGCATTGCGGAATATTTCCAAGAAGTCGGCGGAATTGTCATAAGTCCAGGTCGGCGCGGAATTTATCTGAAAAACGATTCCGAATGCACGATTTTAAAACGCGGAACTTTGATTGAAAAGGGCAAGGAGGTTGAAATTTATTTTGAAGACGCGATTAACATTGCCACAAGCGACGAAAATTCCGAAATGACTTTGAGGTATAAAAGTTTGAAACCGAGTTGATAAAAATGACGCGAGATTTTTTTTGGGATGAAGAGGTTTTAAAAATACAAAATGAAGTGAGGCGTTACAAAGATGAGCAAAGAATATATGGCGGCGATGTCGATGATAAAATGCAGCGGATCGACGGTTCCGGTCCCGATTCCCCTGCTTTGCCCGATAAGTCACGGGGTGATCTCCTGCAAAACTCATCTGCCGCTGCTCAACGCGAATGACCATATACCGTTTATGAATGTTTTGACTTTCGGGACGTGCAAAATGCTTCCGCCGACACCCGCCGGTCCCGTGCCGTGCGTCCCCTCGACGGTTATGGCGTGGAAAAAAGGCGATATGCATTGTATGATTGGCGGAGCTCCCGCGCTGACAAAAGACAGCTTTTTGACGTGTATGTTCGGAGGAACAATTAAATTTCAATGATACTTGCAGATTTAAAAGTCACCGGCGTAGAAAAATTTCAATACATCACGAACATTGAAATTGTTGAGAAAATCCACACGCACGGAATTTGCAACATTTCTTTTGCGATGAAAAAAGATTTTGAGCCGAGTAAAATTATAAATTTTGCCAAGAAAAAAATTACAGTCAAGGCAAAAGACAAAATTATTTTTTGCGGGCTGATTACCTCTTATCGCGTCGAAAATACGGAGGAGACAATTTTTTTGTTCGTCACGGCGGAAACTTTGTCTTGTCAACTGAAAAATTCCGAGAAAAAAACTTGTACTTTTCAAAAAGCCGACAAAAAATTTTCCAACCTTCTCGAAGAGATGAAAAAAAGTTATTCCGACGCAGATTTTTCTTTTGAAGAGGACAAAAAAATTTCAGGTCTTTTTTATCGAAATAATTTGAACGATTGGGATTTTTTGAAAGAAGTTGCCGAAAGTCAAGGACAAATTTTATTTTGCGATTCAAAATCTGATCGTCTGAAAATCAGCATAGGCTTTAAATCTTTCAAAAATTTTTCTGCCGATGAGATAGTAAGATTTTTGCGGCAAAGTGTTGAACTCGATTTTTTCAAAAGGCTTGAGCAAAATACTTATTCAAGTGCGCGTTCGGCGTATTTTATCGACACGTATCTTTTGACGCAAAATCTCGAAATCGGAGTCGGCAGCGGCGTAAAATACGATAATCAACTGCAGGCCGTGATTGCAAGTCGCGTTTTTTTGAAAGAAAATATTTTGTGCAATGAAATAAAAATTCGCCACAAAGAAGGTTGCCGCGCGGACGCTTGGGACGTTACAAAATTTTTTGACAGGGCTTTTTATTTGACGGGAAAAGTTTTGGCGGTCGAAAATAACGACGTGCAAGTTCAATTCGATTGCGACAAAAAGCAGGATAAAAATGACGCGTTGAAAATTCCGTATGAATCGGCGGTGAGCAATTATCTTTACACGATGCCGGACGAAAAAGATCAAGTTTTTGTTTACGTCGATAATTTGCGGCAATCGGCGATGGGAAGTTTACGCACGAAGGCCGCTTCAGATGACGCGAAAAATAAATCTTTCAAAACAAAAATTTCTGCGATGAACTTTGACTCGGAAAAAATTTCTTTCAACGCGGAGAAAAAATCTGAACTTGTTGAGGACGAAAAAATTAAATTTTCCGCGAAAAAAAATATAATTTTTTCTGCGAGCGGAAATATTTTCATTCAATCTTCCGCGCAAATGTCACCCGATAATCAGCTTACAATGATAGCCCCGCAAACGGCGGGATATATTCAATACACGGCGACGGGCGGTCAACCTCCTTCAGTTCAATTCAATCCCGCAGGCTCAACCGTCGGCACAACCAAACCGTCCGGAACGAAAAAAGAAGCCGTCGAACTTTCGGACTTGGTGAAAGAATTAAATAAACTCACCAACACCAAAGAAAAAAAATCCGACTCAAAAAGTTCGGGGGGCGGCGCGGGCGGCACGATAAAAATTTCGGGCAAGTCATCTTTAACTTTGAAAGTCGGCGACAGTTCGATTGAGTGCAAAGGCAGTAACGTAAACATAAAAACTTCTCTGCTCAATCAAGTCGGATACATTCCCGCGGCGGGCGGCGGAATGGGTTCGGGGGGCGCGGGTCCCGGCAGTCCTAAAGTAAGTTCTGAAAAAGTCAAGGCGGAAAAAGGCACTGAAGATCGTTCCCGGCAAAAAGAAAAAATTCCGCCGACTGCAGATAACAAAAATATTTCTGCCTGATGTTTGCAAAAAAAATACACCGATGTTTAATAATCGGCGTATTTTTTTTTATTACAATCTGAAGTTATCGCCGAGGTAGAATTTTTTGGCGATGGGACTTTCGGCAATTTCTTCGGCGTTACCTTCAAGCAAAATTTTTCCTTCGTTCAAAATGTAAGCTCGATCGACGATGTTCAAAGTTTCGCGAACGTTGTGGTCGGTGATTAAAATTCCCATCCCCCGTTCGCGCAGATATTTTATAATTTCTTGAATGTCTGCAACGGCAAGGGGATCGACACCGGCAAAAGGTTCGTCAAGCAGAATAAATTGCGGCTCAAGGGCAAGACAACGCGCAATTTCCACGCGCCGCCTCTCTCCGCCGGAAAGTTCGGTACCCTTTCTGTCGCGGACGTGTTTTATATTAAATTCGTCCAAAAGTTCTTCAAGTCTTTTCGCGGATTGTTCTTTGGTGCGTTTGGTGGTTTCCAGGATTGCCAAAATATTTTCCGTGACGGTCAACTTTCTGAAAATCGATGCCTCTTGCGTCAAATAACTTATGCCGAGTTGCGCCCGCCTGTAAATCGGCAGGTTGGAAATATTTACATCGGAAATGAAAACTTCCCCCGAGTCCGGTCGCTCAAGTCCGACAATCATATAAAACGAAGTTGTTTTGCCCGCGCCGTTCGGTCCGAGCAATCCGACGATTTCGCCTTTTTCCACGCGCAGAGAAACCTCGTTGACGACAACGCGTTTTTTAAAAGATTTTACTAATTTTTTCGCTTCAATATGCATTTTTTTAGCGGACAGCGGTTAGCGGATAGTGGTTAGACTATTCACTGTCCACTGTTCACTGTCCACTCCCTTCAAAAGGTTTATCTGCAGTTGGCGGCTGTTCAGTTTTTTTCGGCTCATCGGGTTTTACTTTAATTTTTTTGTCGTCGGCGAGGTAAACAGTCAAGCGATTTCCGCGAATTGTATTATTTTCTTGAATCGCCCAAGCATGCCCCGTTAAAACCGCCTTGCCCTGTTCTTTTCCGAAATAGTCGACCCTGTCGCCGCCCGCCTCCATTTGACGCGGGGGACTTACTGCGTGAGCGTTGCCAAGACCGATATAATGTTCTTCGTCCATCCAGCCTTCCATGTGATCGGCAGTAAAAGTTCCGTCGCCGCTCGTCACAATCCCTCCGCCGGGAATTACAACATGCTTTTTGTCGTCGGGATAATAATCGACGTGGTCACCGGAAAAAGTTCGCGTGTCGCCGTTCGGATATTTTTCATTAGGCGCAACGGTTTGAGTGCCGTGAACATTTCCGTCGGCTTCCATGTGTCCTTGCCCGTTACTGCGCAAACTGTCGCAAGTTATTCGTACGTCGTCGCGGATAACGATAACATTTTCAAGAAGGTAAGCCTCCATAGTTTTGACGTTGTACATTGCGCGGGCACCGGTCGCCTTGCCTGTGCCGTGTTTGAGAAGAACATTTCCTTCAGCCGTGATAACGCCGCTGTTCATATCATAATTGACCTCGTCGGCGTTGACTTCGGAAGGGACTTTGTCTTTTTCAGCCGTCGCGGTGACGTTGCCCTTAGCCTTAGCAACTCCCGTGTTCATATCGTATTCGACCTCATCGGCGCGAAGTTCGGAAGGCTTTTCATCCGCCTCCTCTGCCGTTGCCGCCGAAGAAATTAGAACTGCGGCACTCAGCACGGCAAAAATTTTTTTGAAATTTCCCATGATGCGTTAAATCACTCTCCTTGACTTTCAGATCGATAGATCAACAGATCGATAGATCGATAGTGAGTAGATCGACAGTTTTTCTACCAATCTACCGATCTACAAATTGTCTGTATCCGCAGAATTTTTTTCATTTGAGTTTGTCGCATTATTTTTATCCGCTTCAGTCGAATTTTCTTCAGCGGCTTTTTTTGCCTTGAACTCTTCAAGCTCTTTTGCAAAATCGTCGTCCTTAACGCCTTTTAAAATCCTGACATTGCCTTTCATGAAAAAATGGTTGAACCCGTCCGTACTTGAAGCGGAATCGCCGTAAGCTCGAACATCTTCGCGAAAAATTTTAACGTCATTGCTCGCGGTAAGTAATTCGTCCGCGCCCTTCCAATCCAGATTTTCGCTCGTCAACTTTGCGCCGTCGCCGTCCAAAACTACAATATTTCCCTCGACGTGAACATCTTTAGTCTGTTGATTATAAACGCCTTTGTCGCCGGTGATTTCCATAACTTTGCCGTCTTCTTTGAAAAATTTTCCGTGAATGTTTTCGATTTCCGCCGTTTGAGAAATCGAATCCATAACCATTTTATCGGCGGTAATTTCCCAAACTTTTTTGCCGTCCTTTTCTTCACTGATAGTATTTCCCTCATATTCCATAACAGTCGGCGGCTCGATTTTTTCATGTTGCGGCGGGGCTTTCGGCGTTGTGCGAACAACCCAAGTCACAAGGCACACAAAAAAAATTACAGCAACGCCGATCAAAATTTTATATTTTTTTTCCATCATTTCACCTTGCTAAACCGTGTGATGTTTTTCTTTTTTCATTTCGGGCGGAGTGTTCCAGCGTTTTTGAAACCAGAGCCATTGAGTGGGATTTTCGCGGATGACCTCTTCCAAAATTTTCGTCATTTTTTCGGTAAAGCGGAATAAATCGCCGTCGGTGTCGCCCGTGTCCTCAAAGTGCATAACGGGCAAAATTTTAACCAAGTGCCGCCCGTCGGGCTGTCTGATAATAAAAGCCGGAAGCACCGGCGAATGAAATTTTTTTGAGAAAACTGCCGGACCCATCGGAGTTGATGCAATTTTTCCGAGAAATTCGATAAACGCGCCGCCCGGTCCGCCGTCTTGATCTGCCAAAAAGCCTAAAATTTTTCCTTTCTTCAACGCACGTCCCGCCGATAAAAGTTCACTCGTTCCGCGATTAAAAATTTCAACGTGAATCGTTGCCCGCAAATCGTCCAAAACTCTCGAATATTCTTGATTCGGCTGAAGTTTCGCAATCGCCGTGACGGGCAGACCGTTTAACGTGAAAGCCGCGCTGAGCCATTCCCAAGTCCCGACGTGCCCTGTCAAGACAACGACTCCGTGACCTTCCGCAAGCGCGTCTTTCATTCGCTCCAAGTGATCTATTTTTATGTACTTTGAAAAATTTTTTTCGTTCAAATTCGGCATATAAAAAATATCCAGCACATTCCGCGCAAGGTTGACAAATGATTCGCGTACAAGTTTTCTCGCCTCGTCTTCCGAAATTTGAAGTGCCGGCATCATTTGCGAAACTGCGCGTTCACGCTGTTTTTTGATGAGTAAATAATATAAATTTCCGAGTATCCGCCCCAAAAAAAGTAATGCATCGTAGGGCAACAATCGAACTAACCTGCTGAAAATCATCAGCGCATTGTATAACATTCTTTTCCCTCATTCAGTTGTCAGTTTTCAGTTATCAATTGAACAGTTGTCAGTTGAGCAGCTTTCTGGAAACTGACAACTTTCTGACTGGCAACTTAGTTCAGTTTTCAGTTGCCGGTTGCCGGAAAATTTTCGACAAATTTGAACTAAAAGCTGAAAACTTCTTCATTGACCGATATTGGCAAAATTATTTTCGGAATCTTCGACGGTGGTATATTGTTCGACGACTTGAGACCATTTGCCTTGAGCTTTCAAAATAAATTCTATCGCCTCACGTGCCGCACCGTTCCCGCCGATATTTTCCGCGATAAAGTGCGCACGCTTCTTAACTTCTGCGTCCGCGTCGCCGACAGCCGCACGAAATCCGACTTGAACAAAAACAGGCAAGTCAATAATATCGTCCGCAACGTAAGCAATTTCCTCGTCCGTCAAATTAAATTCGGCTTTAATTTCTTTGTAGGCATTGCGCTTATTCAGTTGCCCTTGCTTGACCGAAGAAATTCCCAGACCGTTCGCGCGGTTAGTCGTGAAAATCGAATCGCGGCCGGTGATTATCGCGGTTTTCATTCCGAGTTTATGAGCGGCAGTAATTCCGAAACCGTCGCGGCAGTTGAACGCCTTGAAAAATTCTCCGCGCTCGCCGATATAAATTTTTCCGTTCGTCAAAACTCCGTCAACGTCGAAAATTATCAGCCGAATTTTTTTTGCTCTGTCATATGCGTCACTTGAAATTTTCATGAAAACCTCCTTGAAAAAAACTTTTTCGTAAAATATACAAGTTTCACGCTCGAATTGTCAAGTAATTAAATTTTTGTTGACAGAAATTGTGGCTTTAATTATTATTGCAGGATAATTTAAGAACTTGTGTCATAAGTTCAGGGGACAGTGAACAGTGGATAGGGAGTAGTTTTTTCTGTAACCTGTCCACTATCCACTAATCACTGAAGCTGTGACTACAGCTTCTAAGGAGGTAATTTTTTTGGAAACACTCAAAGGTTTGGAAAGAAATTGTAACTGCGGAGAAATTCGCAAAACTGACGAAGGAAAAGAAATTCAGCTCGCCGGATGGGTTTCGCGCAGAAGAGATCACGGCGGTTTGATTTTTGTCGATATGCGCGACCGCAGCGGGATTGTGCAGATTGTTTTTGACGAAGCCGCGATGGGAAAAGATTTTTCTAAGGCGGAAACTCTTCGCAATGAATTTGTTATCGGTGTCCGCGGAAAAGTTCGCGCACGTTCTGAAGAAACCGTCAATCCGAAAATGGCGACGGGCGAAATTGAAGTTATCGTCAACGAACTCAGAATTTTGAACAAGGCGAAGACTCCGCCTTTCTACATTCAAGACGGCGTGGACGTTGACGAAAATGTTCGTCTTCGTTACAGATATTTGGATCTGCGCCGCCCCGAAATGCAAAAAAATATTATTCTCCGTCATCGCGTGGCAAAAATTATGCGCGATTATCTTGACGAGCACGGATTTTTGGAAATCGAAACGCCGATGCTCTGCCGCAGTACTCCCGAAGGCGCGAGAGATTTTTTGGTGCCGAGCAGATTAAATCCCGGACAATTTTACGCACTTCCGCAATCTCCGCAAATTTTCAAGCAGCTTTTAATGGTCAGCGGCTTTGAAAAATATTTTCAGATCGTGCGCTGTTTCCGCGACGAAGATTTACGCGCCGACCGTCAGCCCGAATTTACTCAACTTGACATAGAAACTTCATTTTTGAATCAAGAAGACATTTTGACTTTGATGGAAGGTCTCATCAAGAGAATTTTTGAGCCGACTTTGAATGTAAAAATCGAAACGCCTTTCCGGCGAATGAGTTGGGATGAGGCGATGGAAAGATTCGGCAGCGATAAACCCGACTTGCGTTTCGGGATGGAACTGCAGGATATTTCGGAATTTGTCAAAGGCTCCGACTTTAAAGTTTTTGCGAGCGTTTTGGAAAACGGCGGGCAAGTCAAAGTTATCAAAGTCGACGATTATGCGAACATTCCGCGCAGAGAACTTGATAATTTGGTCGAGTACGTGAAAATTTACGGCGCGAAAGGTCTTGCGTGGATTCAGTACAGCGAAGAGGGAATTAAATCGCCGTTTAAAAAATTTTACAGTGAAGAGACTTTCGAGAAAATTAAACAGGCGACGGGTTGCAAGACCGGCGATTTGCTTTTGGTCGTCGGCGATAAACCTTCAGTAGTTGCTCAAGCTCTCGGCGAATTGCGTTTGGAAATGGCGCGACGCAGAAATTTAATCGACGAAAATAAACTTTGTTTCCTGTGGATTGTCGATTTCCCGATGTTCGAGTACGTCGAGGAAGAAAAACGCTATAAGGCGATGCATCACCCGTTCACCGCGCCGCGTGATGAAGACGTTGAATTTTTGCTGACCAATCCCGAAAAAGTCAAGGCGAAGGCTTACGATATTGTTTTGAACGGCGTTGAAGTCGGCGGCGGAAGTTTGAGAATTTATCAAAGCGATTTGCAGAAAAAAGTTTTTCAGGCAATCGGCTTGACTGACGAAGAGGCGCGGGCAAAATTCGGCTTTTTGATGGATGCTTTCGAGTACGGAACGCCTCCGCACGGCGGAATTGCTTTCGGTCTTGACAGGCTGGTTATGCTTATGGCGAAGAGAAAATCTATTCGCGACGTTATTCCTTTCCCGAAAACTCAAAGCGCGATCGATCCGATGAGCCACGCGCCGAACGAAGTCGACGAAAAACAACTGCGCGAACTTTACATAAAAACCACCGTGAAAAAATCTGCAAACAGCTGAAAAATAATTTTGACAAAACAGAAACCTCACAACCTTCAAAAAAAGTTTGCGAGGTTTTTTGTTGGAAAAATTTTTTGGGGGGATAATTTTGAATTTCAGCAACTTAAAAATAAATTCGGCAGTCTGCGAACTTTTGAAAAGTCAAGGAATCGTCACGCCGACGACAGTGCAAGAAAAAACAATCCCGCTCATTCGCACGGGACAAGATTTAATTTTGCAGTCGAAAACCGGCACGGGCAAAACTTTAGCCTTCCTCCTGCCGACACTTGAGAAATTAAAAAAAATTTCCGTCACGCAATCTTTAATCATCGCGCCGACAAGAGAACTCGCAATGCAAATTTCAAAAGTCGCGACAGAAATTGGGAAAATTTTTGAACTCGAAATACTTTTAATTTGCGGCGGTCAAGACATCGAACGCGAAAAAAATAAATTGCGCCGAACTCCGCAACTGATTATCGGGACGCCGGGCAGACTTCTCGACCATTTACGGCGCGGAACGATTCAATTAAAAAACGTCAACAAAATTATCGTGGACGAGGCGGACGAACTTTTAAAACTCGGCTTTATCGAAGACGCAGAAAATTTAATTCGCGAAACTTCCGCAGACCGTCAACTTATTCTTTGCTCGGCGACAATGCCCGTAAGAATCAGACAGCTTGCGGCGGAATTTATGAAAAAGCCGAAAGAAATTTTCATCGAACCGAAAACCGTCACGCTCGAAAATATAAAACAGATTGTAGAAAAAATTCCCGCGAACAAAAAATTTTCCAAGCTCGTCGAAGTTTTGGAAAGAGAATCGCCGTATCTCGGAATAATTTTTTGCGCGACGAAGGAAAAAACTTCCGCGCTTGCTCTCGAACTTGCGAAGAAAAATTTTGAAGTCGACGAACTTCACGGCGATTTGACTCAACAGCAGAGAAATTTTGTATTGAAAAAATTTCGCGACGCGAAAATTCAAATCCTCGTTGCAACCGACATTGCGGCTCGCGGGCTGGACATTGAGGGCGTCACGCACGTTATAAGTTACGACGTGCCTCGCGATGTTGAAACTTACATTCACAGAATCGGTCGAACGGGTCGCGCGGGTGAGTCGGGGACGGCGATAACTTTGGTCACGCCGGAGGAAATTGAAAAACTTCGCAAAATTGAGCGCGGTATAAAAAAACAAATTTCCGTTCACCGTGAGCAAAAAAAATCTCGCACAAAACAAATTAAATCCGTTCAAAAAAATTCTCCTCGCAAGACTTTCAAAAAAAATTCAAGAGTTAAATGAATTTCACGCAAGGAAAATTTTTTTGCCTTTAGAAAAAATATTTTGAGCGAAAAAAATTTTTTTTTGAGGGTTTTAAGTGAGTTATTTGGGTGAAGAAATTAAAAAACTCGGTTTCGGACTGATGCGCCTGCCGAAAAATGACGACGGAGTTATTGACGTTGAGCAAGTCAAAAAAATGGTCGATTTATTTTTGTCGAAGGGTTTCACGTACTTTGACACGGCTTGGGCGTATTCGGGCAGTGAAGATGCAATCCGTCAGGCGTTGGTTGAGCGTTATCCCCGCGAAAAAATTCAACTTGCAACGAAAAACGCCGCCTGGATTAACTGCAAAACTCGCGAAGATGCAATCGCGCAGTTTGAAACTTCGTTAAAGCAGACGGGCGCGGGTTATTCTGATTTTTATCTTTTGCACAATCTCGGACTGCACCGCACGAAATTTTTTGAGGATTTCGATATGTGGAATTTTGTTGCGGAGAAAAAGCGCGAAGGCTTGATTAAGCATTACGGATTTTCTTTTCATTCCACGCCGGAAGAACTCGACGAAATTTTGAATAAACATCCCGACGCGGAATTTGTTCAGCTGCAAATAAATTATGCGGACTGGGAAAATCCTGCAATTCAATCGCGCGGCTGTTACGAAGTTGCGCGGAGACACGGCAAACCTTTGGTAATTATGGAGCCGATTAAAGGCGGATTATTGGCGAATCCTCCCGAAAAAGTTGCGGAAGTTTTCAGAAATGCCGACGAGAAAAAATCTTTCGCGTCATGGGCAATTCGTTTTGCGGCAAGTCTCGACGGAATTATCACGGTTTTGAGCGGAATGAGCAACCTTGAGCAGATGGAAAATAATGTTTCGTACATGGAAAATTTCAAACCGCTCGACGAGGCAGAAAAAAAAGTCGTCGCAGAGGCTCGGAAAGTTCTTTCAAGCATTCCGATTATCCCCTGCACGACTTGCAACTATTGCGCGAAAGTTTGCCCGCAAAATATCGGGATTTCGGGCTCTTTCACCGCGATAAATATGTACACGCTTTATAAAGATTTAAACGCCGCCAAACACAGCGAAAATTGGCTGGTGAAAATGCACGGAAAAAATCCCGCCGGCGATTGCATAAAGTGCGGCAAGTGCGAAACCGTTTGCCCGCAACACATTCAAATTAGAAAAGAACTTGTCAACGTTCATAAAACTTTTGTCGGTTGAGAATTATTTTTTTCCTTGAACGGCGGCAGGTCTGCCAAATTAAATTTCAGTTCTTTGAGTGCGCGGTTAATCAATTTTTCCGTCAAATTTTTTTCGTCAACGTGTTTGAAGAGCATCACCAAAAATTTCGCGTCCAGTGATTTTTTGTCGCCGTATGAAACTCTTGCCGCCGTTTCCGTGACAAGCGAAACCCAAACCGATTCGACGAAAAATAAAGTACATTCATCCGCCATATGCGGCATTTCCGCGCAGATTTCTCTTTGAACTTCCGAAAAAGTTTTCCACGGCAGGTCAAAAAAAATTCTGCGGATTTTTTTTCTCATTTTTTCGCGCTCGTGAATTTTGCAAAAATCACAGATATTTTTATTCGGCTCGCAGAGTTCACCGCAAATTTTGCACTCGTGCCAGCCGTTTTTTAATCGCCACTTTTTCAACTTCGCACGCGCCAAAAAAGTTTTCAGCAAATCCCTTCGTTGAGTTTCGTCTTCAATGTCGGACAATTTTTTTTCGCAATCGGCAATTTCTTCGTCAGTCAAGTTTATTTTCTTCCAATCTTCGGACGAAGAAATTTTTTTTATTTTCGGGTTGACAATTTCTTCAGAATTTTCTTCAGGCGTTTCAAAAGTTTTTCCGAAAGAAATTTTTTCAATAATTTTTTCGCCGCGCCCGACCGTCGAGTTAATTTTTTCGACGAGACTCCCCGCCAAAAATTTCATCGTGTCTTTAACCGCCGGATTATTCGCATAAATCACCAAAGTTTTTTTTTGAATTTTAATCGGCGTAATTTGCCCGGCAAAATCGCCCGCAATCTCTTTCCAACGCAAAAAAATTTCACGTTGCAAAATTTTTCCGCTCAAATTATTTTTGCAACGCGAAACAGTTCGCATCAAAACGCCGCCGAGAAATTCAGGCTCGCTCATTTTTTTCAACCTCAACTTTCCCGTTTGTGACAAAAAAATATTTACCTAACTTTTGGCGCGGAAAATATTCTTTTTCTGTCGCCGTGATAAAAGTTTGAATTTTTTCCCGCCGCAAAAAATTTAAAAGCTGTTCACGTCGCGCCGCGTCCAATTCGCTCATCACGTCATCCAAAAGCAAAATCGGATATTCGCCGGTTTCTGATTTCAAAAATTGCAGTTCGGAAAGTTTCAACGCAAGTGCCGCCGTCCTCATTTGCCCTTGTGAGCCAAAAATTTTTAATTCTCTGCCGTTTATAAAAAATTTCAAGTCGTCCAAGTGCGGACCCAAACTCGTCGAACCGCGTTTGATGTCCGAAAATTTTCTTGCCTGCAAAGTTTCGCGGTAAAAGTCGGCAAGATTTTTTTCATTCAAGTTTTTATTAAATTTTTTCGCGTCGAGATTCAAGCCGATTGATTTTAATTTTTCCCTGTCAGAATTTTCCGATCCGTGAACGTCGTAAATAATCGAAAGATTTTCAGACTGCGCGGAAATTTTTCTTTGCATAAGATTCGCCAAAAAATTTAACTTGTCGACGGATTGCAGACGCTTCAAAGTGATTTTCGCCGCATAAATTGCAAGTTGTTCGCTCCATAAATCAAGATTCGCGGGAGACGCAAGCCCCTCGCGAATTTTTTTGAGCAAATTATTTCTTTGATCGACAAGCCGATTATATTTTGCAAGGTCGGCAAAGTAGACGGGCGACGCTTGAGAAATCTCGCCGTCAAGAAATTTTCTGCGAACACTCGGCGAATTTTTGAACATAAACAAATCTTCCGGCGAAAACATCACCGAATTTAATTTTCCGATAAGCCCGCGAAATTGAATTGCGCCGCCGTCAAGCAAAATTTTTCGCCGCTTTTTGTCAGTAGAAAATTCTATCGCTATAGAATGAGAAACATCCGCTCTGAAAAAATTTATCCGAATTATCGCGCAGTCTTTTTCCCAGCGAATCAATTCGGAATCTTTTGCGGCGCGACTTCTGCCGATCGACGAAAAATAAATTGCCTCCAAAATATTCGTCTTGCCCTGCGCGTTGCGACCGAGAAAAATATTTATCGCATTTTCCGGCGTTAAATTCAGTTCCGAAAAGTTGCGAAAGTCTTTAAAAAAAATTTCTGCAATGTGCATTTAATTTGAAGTGCGGACGGGCGTGACGACATAAATAAAATTATTGCTGTCGAGTTCGCGAATATCGACGGGTGCAAGCGGCTTTGTCATCGCGAATTTGCATTTTTCGCCGTCAAGAGCCTTCAAAATTTCCGAAATATAAACGGCGTTGAAAGAAATATCCAGGTTTCCGCCTTCGACCTGCGCGTTGACGTGTTCGACGGCCTTGCCGATTTCGGGCGAAGTGGAAGAAATTTCGATACCGTCCTGCGAAAAAATAAATCTTATCGTGTTATATTCGGTTTCTTTTGAAATTAAGGCGACGCGCTCAACGGCAGAAGCAAGTTCGGCAACGTTAATCGTGGCGAAAATTTCCGACGCGGCGGGAATAACTCTGTCATAAGGCGGATACTGCCCCTCAATCAGCCGCGAAGTAATGAAAATATTGTCGAAAGTGAAGGCGATGTATTTGTTTGAGCAGTCGACATTGATAAAGCTGTCGGGCGTTGCGGACTCTGAAATTTTCAAAAAATCTTTCAAAGTCGAAGCGGGAATGATAAATTTCATTTCGCCCAAGTCTTCGGAAATCGTCTCCTTCATAATGGCGAGCCTGTGAGTGTTCGTCGCCGCCATCGTCACGGAATTGCCGTTAATTTCCAAGCAACAGCCGGTAAAAATCGGGCGCGTGTCGTCAGTCGCACAAGCAAAGGCGGTTTTGCGAATCAATTTTTTCAGCGTAGAAGTTTTAATTTTGAAAGAATTGAACGCCTCTTGAGTTTTGACTTTGGGGAAATCTTCGGCATTCATCGCGAGCAGGGTAAAGGCGGCGGATTCGGATTGAATATTTACGACGCTTTCGCCGGGATGATAAGAAATTGTCACGGTTTCGCCGGAAAGTTTGCGGATAATTTCCAGCAAAAATTTTCCGACGACGGTAATTTCGCCGGGCTCTTCGGTGCTCACGGGAATTTTCGTAACAATTCCGAGAGAAAAATTATTTGACTGAAGTTCAAGCCCGCTGCCTTCCGCCTTCATATAAATTCCCGCGAGAAGCGGCATTTGCGGCTTGACGGCAACCGCGCGGCTGACTGCGTTTAAAGATTCGATAAGCTCATTTTTCGAGCAGGTAAATTTCATATTAAAAAAACCTCCAAAAATTTTTTAAAGTCAAACGCCGTTATTTTATCCCAAAAAGTTTTTTCCTGCAAAAAAATTTTCGTTGACCGTATGAAAAAATAAAATTATAATAAAATCAAAAGTTGAGAAGGAGTTTTGAAAATGGACATCAACGCGAATTTAATTTTGATGGATTATTTTGAGAACGCCGCCAAGCTCAAGCCCGGCGAATTTGTTCTTTTGCGCGACGGAAAAGTTATTGACCCGTTGATTCACGGAAAATTTACAAAAGAACATCCCGCGACAATCCGCGTGTCCGATAACCAGGAAATTTTGGCGGGCGACACGTTGGTTTATCCGAAAACTCAACAGTATTGCATTGCCGACGACATCCGCCACTATTTCAGCGAGGGCGAGGGCTATTATTTGGTTCACTACCATACGCCGCAAATGTGCACACCGCCTCATCACAAACATCATCACCAAGAATAAAATTTTTTTCGTCAAAAAATTTCGTCTCTGCAAAAAGGCGGAGGCGTTTTTTTTTATTTGCGAAAAAATTTTTCTGTGTTAAAATTTCCGCGTTTTAATTCAATCGAAGGAGAGAAAAATTTATGGATTTGTCAATTTTAATCGCTCCGCTCGTCGGAATCGCAATAATTTACGCGCTGATAAAAATAATTTCTTTGCCTTTCTGGATTTTAAAAAATTCCATCATCGGCGCAATTATGCTTTACATTTTTAATTTCATCGGAATTTTTACGATAAAAATAACTTTCGTTCACTGCCTGATTGTCGGAATTTTCGGCGTGCCGGGCATCGTCGGACTGCTGATTTATTTAAATTTTTTGAAGTGAAAAAAATGATTCAAATTGAAAATTTAACAAAATTCTATGGCGAAAGAAAAATTTTTTCTGACGTAAATTTTAAAATTGCTGACGGCGAAAAAATCGGTATCGTCGGTAAAAACGGCGCAGGTAAATCGACGCTGATAAAAATTTTAATCGGCGCGGAAGAATTTGACAGCGGAAAAATTTTCGGACTTCGCGCGGAAGACATCGGATATTCCGAACAAATTCCGCATTTCACGAAAAAAAATTTGCTCGATGAAATGATTTCAATCGGAGTGCAAGAATTTCAAGCAAAAAAAATTTTATTCGGTCTCGGATTTTCGGAAAATGATTTGAAAAAAAATCCAAATGAATTTTCCGGCGGCGAAACTGCAAAAATTTCTCTGGCGAAATCTCTTTTGGACGAGCCGCGCATTTTAATTTTGGACGAGCCGACGAATCATCTCGATATTTACGCGATAGATTTTTTGGAGGATTTTATAAAAAATTATCGCGGAACCGTTATCACCGTCACGCACGACAGACATTTTTTGCAAAATTGCGTCGATAAAATTTTGGATATTGAAAACGGAAATGCAACTTTATATCCCGGCAATTACGAAAAATTTTTTCAATTAAAAAAAGAACGTCGCGAATTTGAATTGAAAGCGTATGAAAAGCAGCAGGAAAAAATTCAAAAACTCGAAAATTTTGTTCAAAAAAATAAAGTTCGCGCCTCGACTGCAAAACTTGCCCGCAGTCGTCAAAATTTTTTGGATAAAATGATTCGTCTCGAAAAACCGCCAGCCGATGAATCTGTGAAAATAAATTTAAAAGATGCGGCGGAATCTGCCAACCGCGTTTTAATTTTGGAAAATATAAATTTTAAAGACATTATAAAAAATTTTTCCGCAGAAATTTTCAAAGGCGAAAAAATCGGTCTTATCGGCAAAAACGGCGTCGGGAAATCGACTTTGCTGAAAATTATTGTCGGCGAATTGAAATCTGACAGAGGAGAAATTAAAATCGGCAATCGCGTCAAAATCGGTTATCTTTCGCAAGGTCACGAGGAATTGAACGAAAATTTTTCTGCGATTGACGAACTTGTAGAAAATTTTAATTTGCCGGTCGAAAAAGCTCGCGCAGAACTGGCGAAATTAAATATTTTTTCCGAAATCGCCGATAAAAAAATTTCCGCAATGAGCGGCGGAGAAAAAACTCGCGTGGCGTTGGCGAAATTGATTTTAACGGGCGCAAATTTTTTAATTTTGGACGAGCCGACGAATCATTTGGATTTACCGGCGCGGGAGGCGATAGAAAATGCGCTGAAAAATTTCGACGGCACAATTTTAATCGTCACCCACGACAGATATTTGCTCGACGAAGTTGCGACGCGAATTATAGAATTTTCTCGGCAAATAAAAGTTGAACCCGAAAAAATTTCAAAATCCGCACCGAAACAAAAAAAATCTGCCGAAAAAATAAAATCTTCGCCGAAAAAAGAAATTCCGCCCGAAAAATTGGAGGCGCAAATAACGATGGCGGAAATGGAATTGAAAATGCTTGAAAACGAAATAAATTCTGAAGTTGACCCGGCAAAATTGACGGAATTGGCGGCGGCTCATGAAAAAAAATTGGCGGAAATTGACGAACTTTTGGAAATTTGGGTCGAATGAAAAATTTTAAAGCCTTCGGGCTGTTTTTTTTTCGCAAAAAAAGTTTCGGAAATAAAAAAACGACTGAAAATTTTTCAATCGTCCTACAAAAATATTTTTTGCCTGAAAATTTTTTAACGTCTGCGCGGGCGTTTTCCGCCTTTTCCGCCGAAAGTATTGCCGAAATTATTTTTTAAGAAGTTCAGTTTGTCTTCAAGAGTGCTTTTCTTTGTACTCGGACGGCTTTTTTCGCGGCGCGGCGGGGGTTCGACGACGGGCATCAAGGCTTTATGGCTGACGTTAATTTTTCCGCGTTCGTCAATTTCCGTGACCTTCACGCTGATTTTGTCGCCGACTTGAACAGCGTCCTCAACATTTTCAATGCGCACGTTTGAAAGTTGCGAAACGTGACAAAGTGCCTCGCGTCCGGGCAAAAGATCGACGAACGCGCCGAATTTTTCAATTCGCGTGACAACAGCGTCTTCGATAACCTCGCCGATTTCAAAATCGTGAATGACATCTTCAATCATCTTAATCGCGCGTTGAATGCTTTCAACATTCGGGGACGTGACAAAAATATTTCCGTCGTCCTTAATTTCGACATCAACGCCGGTTTCGTCGATAATCTTGTTGACCATTTTGCCGCCCGTGCCGATAACGTCGCGAATTTTTTCGATCGGAACTTTCATAGTCATAACGCGCGGAGCATAAGGCGAAAGTTCTTTTGCAGGCTCGCTGATAACTTCAAGCATTTTTCCGAGAATGAAACTTCTGCCGCGTTTTGCCTGCGCAAGTGCATCGGATAGAATTTCACGAGTTATACCTGCGATTTTTATATCCATTTGAATCGCCGTAACGCCTTCAGTAGTTCCGGCAACTTTAAAATCCATATCGCCTAGCGCGTCCTCAAGCCCTTGAATATCGGTTAAAATCGTGTGATTTTCGCCGTCCTTGACAAGTCCCATCGCCACGCCGCTGACGGGTCTTTTAATCGGAACGCCCGCCTGCATAAGGCTTAAAGTACTGCCGCAAACACTGCCCATTGAGCTTGAGCCGTTGGATTCCAAAACTTCGCTGACAAGGCGGATCGTGTAGGGGAAATCTTCAATCGACGGAATGACGGGAACAAGAGCGCGTTCGGCAAGTGCGCCGTGACCGATTTCGCGCCGACCGGGACCGCGTGAAGGACGAGCCTCGCCAACTGAAAAACCGGGGAAATTGTAATGGTGTATATAGTGTTTTGTAAATTCCGGGTCAAGTCCGTCAATAATTTGTTCGTCGCCGATTGAGCCTAAAGTTGTGATGGTCAAAACTTGAGTTTGTCCGCGCGTGAAAAGTCCTGTTCCGTGAGTGCGCGGCAAAATGCCGATTTCGCATGATATAGGTCTGACTTCTTCAAGTTCTCGACCGTCGGGACGAATTTTTTCAAGCGTTATCATTTTTCTGACAACATCTTTTTCGACCTTGTGCAAAACTTCGGCGATTTGTTTTTCCGCGTCGGGATATTCTTCGGCGGGGAATTTTTCCAAAAGTTCGGTTATAACTTCTTCTTTTACGGAATTTACAGCCGCTTCACGTGCAAGTTTATCGGGATTTCTTATAGCTGTATCTATCTTTTTCGGCGCAATTTCTCTGACTGCCGCATCGATTTTTTCGTCGGGGTGGAAAAGTGTAACTTCCATTTTTTCCTTGCCGACTTTTTCGGTGATTTCTTCTTGGAAGGTGACGAGTTTTTTAATTTCTTCGTGACCGAATAAAATTGCCTCCAAAATAATTTCTTCGGGAAGTTCTTTTGCGCCCGCCTCGACCATCATAACCGCATCTTTTGAGCCGGCGACCATTAAATCAAGCTCGGAAATTTCCATTTGCGCTTGCGTGGGATTTATGACAAATTCGCCGTCAACCCTGCCGACTCTTACGCCCGCAATCGGTCCGCCGAAAGGAATATCCGAAATGCAAAGCGCACAACTTGCCCCGAACATCGCGGGAATTTCGGGCGCGTTGTCCGCGTCGTAACAAAGAACCGTCGCAATAACTTGAACGTCGTTTCTGAAGCCTTCGGGGAAAAGCGGGCGGATCGGTCTGTCAATCAAGCGACTGCGCAAAATTCCGCTGGTCTGCGGTCTGCCCTCGCGCTTTAAAAAACTTCCCGGGATTTTTCCGGAAGAATACATTTTTTCTTCATAGTCAACGGTCAAGGGAAAAAAGTCAACGCCTTCGCGGGGTTTAGCAGAAGCAGTTACCGCAACCAAAACCGCCGTGTCGCCGTAACGAACCAAAACCGCGCCGTTTGCCTGCTTCGCCATTTTTCCGTGTTCGACAATCAATTTTCTGTCGCCGAGTTCAATTTCAAAACAATCCATAATCTTCCTCCTGCAAAATAATTTTTAATAACTTTCGACGTGAAAAATTTTATTCCTGTGAATTTATCAGGCAGTAAAAAAAACTGCCCCGAATTTTTTTCGAGACAGCTTTTTTATTTTGCACTGAAGAATTAAATATTTTTCTTGGCAATCTCAACAAGTTTTGCGAAGGCGTTCATATCGTTGACGGCAAGCTCCGCCATCATTTTTCTGTCGACGGCAACGCCGGCTTTGGTAAGTCCGCACATAAACTTGCTGTAAGAAATTCCGTTCATACGCGCCGCCGCGTTGATTCTTGCAATCCAAAGGCGACGGAACTCGCGTTTTTTGACTCTGCGGTCGCGGTGAGCATAAAAGCCCGCCTTCATGACCGACTCGTTGGCTTTTTTAAACTGTTTGCTTCTCGCGCCGCGATAACCCTTCGCCAGCTTGAGAATTTTTTTATGGCGTCTGTGAGCAGTCACGCCGGTTTTTACTCTTGGCACTTTTAAAACCTCCCGTGGTCAATTTTAAGCGTAGGGCAACATTTTTTTTACGCGCGAACGATCCGCAGCCGAAGCAAGTGCGGCCTTGCGGAGATTTCTTTTGCGCTTGGGGGTCTTTTTTTCCAAGATATGACTTTTATAAGCCTTGTAGCGTTTAAATTCGCCGCTGCCGGTGACTTTAAACCGTTTTGCCGTCGCTCGATGTGTTTTTATTTTGGGCAACTTCAGTTCCTCCTTTTGGATTCTTCTTAGCTTTTTGCGCTTTGGGAGAGAGAATCATCGTCATATTTTTTCCTTCGAGTTTCGCCGAGCGTTCCATGCTGACGGTATCGCCCAAAGCCTCCGACATTTTATTGAGAATGGCATTTCCGAGTTCGGGGTGTGAAAGTTCACGGCCGCGGAACATAACGGTAACTTTGACTTTGTTGCCTTCCTCGATAAAACGTTGCGCATTTTTCAGCTTGACTTCAAAATCATGCTGTTCGATGTTCGGTCTGAGCTTAACCTCTTTAATCGTGATGACTTTCTGCTTTTTACGCGCTTCCTTGTCACGTTTCTGCTGTTCATAACGATATTTTCCGAAATCCATAATTTTACAAACGGGCGGCCTTGCTTTCGGCGCAACTTCAACCAAATCCAAATGCTGATCTTCGGCAAGTTTTAAAGCGTCCCTGGTCTGCATAATTCCCAACTGCTCGCCGTTTGCGCCGGTCACGCGGACTTCACGAATGCGAATCTCGTCGTTGATTCTCAAACTTTCTTTACTAATCGCAGATACACCTCCCAAACTGCGACAAAAAATAAAAGCGGCAATGAAGCCGCCTCACCCGAATTTTTTATGTAAAAACATAATTCAATCCTTAATAACCTCGACAACTCAAGAAGGTCGGCGGGTGAGAAAACAACTTCTGCTTAACGCGCTGAAGTCTAACACAGCGCAAAAACTCTGTCAAGTTTTTTCTCTCGGACATTGTGTACATAAATTACAGTTTTTAGTTTTTAGTTGAAAATTTTAGAGAAAATGCGGCGCGCAAGGACGCGCGCACCTGCCCGCCTAGTGAGCGTGATGCGAACGAAGCGGGCGAGTTTTCTTTTGGATACTTTTCTTTTGCGGTCAAAAGAAAAGTATCATCTAAAAAAAAAATTTCTACTGAAAAAAAATAATCGCTTAAAATCACGAACACAGCCACTAATAATAATTTTCATTGAAGGAAAAAATATCATAAACAGCGAAAATCTGAGACGATTAAGTTCTAAAATTTTTAAGGAGGTTAGGTTATGAGTTTTCCGAAAAATTTTCTCTGGGGCGGAGCAACTGCCGCCAATCAGTGCGAGGGCGCGTATCTTGAAGGCGGCAAAGGTCTTTCGGTTCCCGATATGCTTTTGGGCGGAGACGTGAACACGCCGAGAACTTTTTGCCCGACGATCGAAAAAAATCGTTTTTATCCTTCGCACGAAGCGATTGATATGTATCATCACTACAAGGAAGATATTGCGCTTTTCGCGGAGATGGGCTTTAAATGTTATCGCTTTTCGATTAACTGGGCGCGAATTTTTCCGAACGGCGACGACGAACAGCCGAATGAAGAGGGCTTGAAGTTTTACGACAACTTGATTGACGAGTGCAAAAAAAATAATATCGAGCCGCTCATAACTCTTTGTCATTACGAAATTCCTTGGGCGATTGTCACAAAATATCACGGCTTTTACAATCGAAAGACCATCGATCTTTTCGTAAAATACGCGACGACTTGTTTTAATCGCTGGAAAGACAAGGTCAAATATTGGCTGACTTTCAACGAAATAAATATGACGCTGATGGAAACGAATATGGGAAATTTGTACGGCGTGGGCGTTATTCAGGACGAAGATTTAAAACGCACCGAGCCCTGCAAGTTCCCCGAAATGAAAGACGTTCCGCAAGAGAGAATCGAAGCTCTTCACAACGAATTTGTTGCGAGTGCAAAGGCAGTTATCGAAGGTCACAAAATAAATCCCGACTTCATGATCGGAAATATGATTTGCCACATTACTTGGTATCCGCTCACGCCCAACCCGAAAGATATGTTGGAAGATCAGCGGCGCGACTCATTCTGCAACGACATTTGCGGAGATGTTCAAGTTCGCGGAGCTTATCCGAGTTTTGCGAAAAAATATTTCCAAGACTTGGGAATTGATACAAAGTTTATGGACAATGAGGACGACAAATCAATTCTGCGCGAAGGCACGGTCGATTTTTACACCTTCAGTTATTATATGTCGAATTGCGTGACGGTTGACGAAAACGCGGACAAGGTCAAAGGGAATATGATGGGCGGCGCAAAAAATCCGTACTTGAAGGCGAGCGATTGGGGCTGGCAGATTGATCCGGACGGGTTGCGCTGGACTTTGAATAAACTTGCGTCGCGCTATCCCGATACGCCGCTGATGGTTGTTGAAAACGGTTTCGGCGCGTTCGATAAGGTCGAGGCGGACGGAAAAATTCACGACGATTACAGAATTTCTTATTTCCGCGAACATATCCGCGCAATGGGCGAGGCTGTCAAAGAAGGCGTTCCTCTCATCGGTTACACGACTTGGGGACCGATTGATTTGGTTTCGGCGGGCACGGGACAATATGCGAAACGTTACGGATTTATTTACGTCAATCGCCACGACGACGGCACGGGAGATTTTTCGCGCAGTCGAAAAGATTCTTTCTTCTGGTATAAAAAAGTTATCGCCTCCAACGGCGAAGATTTGAACTGAACTGAAAATTATCGTAAAAAAAAATTATCTCGGCGAAAATTGTCGAGATTTTTTTTATTTTCATTTTTTTTTAATGCAAATAAAAATTTATCTGTTATAATACGAAAAAAATCTTTCGCATTTTTGAAAGGTGACTGTAATGTTAAGAGAAAAAATGGAAGAGCGTCGCAAAAATCTTCGTGCGAAGAGAAAAAAATTTTTTCTGTCGGCGATGTGTTTTTTTATGGCGTTTGTTTTTATCGGCTTGTACGTCGGATTTAATTTCAGTTTTACGGAAAAGGCAGTTTCAAAAAATAATAAATCCGGCGAAACTCCCGCGACCGTTCTGCCGACTTTGCAAAAAAATATGAATGTTATGTTGCTCGGCGTGGACGAAAGAAACGAAGATGTCGGGCGAAGTGATACGCTGATGTTTTTGAATTTATCCGGCGATAAAGTTTCTCTGCTGTCGATTCCGCGCGATACAAGGGTTTATATCGATCGGCACGGCTACGAAAAAATCAATGCGGCTTATGCTCACGGCGGAGAAAAGTTGACGCAAGAGACTTTGGAAGAATTTTTGGGCGTTGATGTCGATCGTTACGTAAAAATAAATACTGCGGAGTTCGTGAAAGTTATTGACGCAATCGGCGGAATTGATATTTTTGTCGAACGCGATATGGATTACGAAGACCCTTGGGACGACGGCGGCGGCTTGTACATTCATCTTGATAAAGGTCTGCAACATCTTGACGGCGAGGACGCGATAAAATTTGTTCGTTTCCGCGATTCCGAAGGCGACGCGGGCAGAGTTCGCAGGCAACAGGCTTTTATGAAGGCTTGCGCGGACAGGTTGAGCGATCCCGCGATAATTTTGAAACTGCCCGAAATTTTGAGCGTTGCCGTCAATGCCGTTGAAACAGATTTGACTTCTTCCGAAATGCTTGCGATTGCCGGCACTTTGAAATCTGCCGAAGATTCCAAAAACGTCAAAACCGGCACCGTTCCGGGCTACTGGGAATATATCGGCGGCGTGAGTTATCTCGTGCCTAACGCGATGCGGCTCGGCGAAGTGATGATTCAAAATCTCGGAATTGACGCAAGCGAAAGACATTTTGAAAAACTTTCCGAAGAATATATCAAGGGTTCGCCCGCCGATTTTTACGACGTGAATCAAAATATCGAAAAAGATTTGCGCATTATGGACGCTTTTGCTCGTGATAAAATTGATTTGTCGGAAAATAATTTGTAAAAAAAAAACTCTGTTCTGCATTGAAAGGACAGAGTTTTTTT
>CAJOCT010000017.1:0-12126 GCA_905236725.1 uncultured Selenomonadaceae bacterium
GTTGCCGAATTATCAGAAGGGCACGGCGATTTTGTTGATGGCGCACGGCACTCCCGATCCTTCAAACGCATATTATTCAGTCATGCAAAACAAACTCAGAGCCATGAAACGCAATGATGTTCACATTTACACGGTTGAGGGCTGGCCTTCGCTTGACGATTGGGCGGGCAAACTCAAAATGCACAAGGTCGAAAAAATTATTCTTATGCCGCTGATGATGGTTGCAGGTGACCACGCGACGAACGACATGGCGGGAGCGGAAGAAGATTCTCATAAATCGATTTTGGAAAAAATGGGCTTTAAGGTCGAAACTCACTTGAAAGGTCTCGGCGAAAACAAAAAAATTCGCGATCTTTACGTCAAGCATGCAAACGAAGCATGGGACGCGCTGAACAATTAGGAATTGGTAATGCGCAATGCGTAATGGAATTTTCAATTACGCATTACGCATTAAGAATTACGAATTAAAAAAACCCGACTCGGATAAATTTTTGAGTCGAGTTTTTTTTGTTGTCGAATTATTTTGACCGCATCCAAAAAGGTATGTCGATAACTCCCGCGTTATCCGAATTTGAATTTTTCGGCGGTTGCGGAGTCGAAGTCGTTTGACTGCCGAAATTTCCGAAACTCGGCATTCCCAAGCCGGTTGATTTAGTTTGTTGTTGTCCCGGCTGTTCTTCTTCGCGTTCACGGCGCGGTTTCGGCGCAGGTCGTTGAACTTCATTTTCTTCATAAAAGCGCGTTGCAATTACTGTAACCCGTACAGTGTCGCCAAGTGATTCATCGAGCGAAACACCCCAGATAATTTCTGCTTCGGGATGAGCCGCCTCTTGAATTGTCGTCGAAGCCTCGTTGACTTCAAGCATCGACAGCGAATTTGTCGCGCCCATAATGTTAAGCAAAATTCCGCGTGCGCCTTGAATACTCGTTTCAAGCAACGGCGAATCGATTGCGGCTTTAACTGCGTCAACCGGAGCATTTTCACCGCTTGCCTCGCCGATACCCATCAGCGCGGAGCCCGAATCACTCATGACAGATTGAACGTCCGCAAAGTCAAGGTTGACAAGACCGGGCACGGCGATTAAGTCAGAAATACCTTTGACACCTTGACGCAAAATATCATCTGCAATTCTGAACGCCTCGGTCATCGGAGTTTTTTTGTCGATAACCTGCAAAAGTCTGTCGTTCGGAATGGTGATAATCGTGTCAACATTTCGCTTAAGGTTTTCAATTCCCATATCGGCATTTTTTTTGCGCTTGGGTCCTTCAAAGGTGAAAGGACGAGTGACAACGCCGACAGTCAACGCGCCGATTTCCCGCGCACATTCCGCAACGATCGGAGCCGCACCTGTACCCGTGCCGCCGCCCATTCCCGCCGTTATAAAGACCATATCGCTGCCTTCAAGAGCTTTCAAAATTTCTTCGCGACTTTCCTGCGCGGCTTTTTCGCCGATTTCCGGACGAGCTCCCGCGCCGAGTCCGCGAGTCAATTTTTCGCCGATCTGCATACGTTTGGGAGCAAGCGCAGTCAAAAGGGCTTGAGCATCGGTATTGACAGCAATAAATTCGACGCCTTCAAGTCCGAGCGAAATCATTCGATTAACCGCGTTGCTGCCGCCGCCGCCCACGCCGATTACTTTGATTTTTGCGAGTTGGTCTAAACCGTTATCGTCAAATTCAAACACATTTCAGCCCCCATTATCATTAAATTTTTGTTGTTGAGTCTCCAATTAAATCAAAACTAAAATTTTCCTGCAGGATTTTATCATAAAAAATATTTTTGTGCCATAAAAAATTTAGTTACCGGGACTCTGTCCACTAACCACTGTCCACTGTCCCCTACTTCAATCGTCAATCGAAGTTTCAATTTCTTCCATCGTGTACGCCTCGATAATATCGCCTTCCTTGAAATCGCGGAAATCGACAATCGAAATGCCGCACTCATAACCCGCCGCAACTTCCTTGACCTCGTCTTTAAACCTGCGAAGGGAATCAATCGCGCCGTCGAAAATTTCCACGTTATCGCGAAGGAGACGAATTTTTGAGTTGTTGAAAATTTTTCCTTCAAGGACGTAAGAACCTGCGACGAGGGCTTTGGAAAATTTCATAACCTTGCGAATTTCCACGCGACCTTGAATAACTTCTTTGAACTTCGGCGCAAGCATTCCGCTCATCGCCGCTTTAACGTCGTCAATCGCGTCGTAAATGACTCGATAATTTCTGATGTCGATGCTTTCATTATCGGCCATTTTTCTTGCGTTGGTATCGGGACGCACGTTAAAGGCGATAATCAGCGCATTACCCGCAGAGGCAAGCATAATATCGGATTCGTTGACCGCGCCGACTCCGCTGTGAATGATGTTTACGCGGACTTCGTCATTTTTCTCATTGAGACCGAGCAACGAACTTGAAAGAGCCTCGACTGAACCTTGAACGTCAGCTTTAACCAAAATGTTGAGGTCTTTAATTTCGCCGGCTTTAATTTGATTGAATAAGTCGTCCAGAGAAACTTTTTTCGACTTGATGAGTTCATTGCGCTGTTGAGCCTGTCGATGTTCGGCGATTGACTTGGCGGTTTTTTCGTCCAGTGCCGCGAGAATATCACCCGCCGCGGGAACTCCGCTTAAGCCCAAAACTTCGACGGGAACGCTGGGACCGGCTTTTTTGACATTGTCGCCGCGATCGTTAATCATTGCGCGAACATGTCCGAAAGTCGTGCCCGCAACAATCGCGTCGCCGATTCTCAAAGTACCGTTTTGTACAAGAACGGTTGCAACAGGTCCGCGTCCTTTGTCAAGTTGCGCCTCGATAATTACGCCGCGAGCCTCACGATTCGGATTTGCTTTGAGTTCCTGAACTTCCGCAACAAGTAAAATCATTTCCAAAAGTTCGTTGATGTTGAGACGCTTTTTCGCGGAAACTTCAACCATAACCGTATCGCCGCCGTAATCTTCGGGGACAAGTTCATATTCCATCAACTCTTGCTTGACGCGTGCGGGATTTGCGCCGGGCTTGTCGATTTTGTTAATGGCAACGATAATCGGAACTCCCGCCGCCTTCGCGTGATTGATTGCCTCAATGGTCTGCGGCATAACTCCGTCATCCGCCGCCACAACCAAAACTGCAATGTCGGTGACCTGTGCGCCGCGAGCCCTCATCGCCGTGAACGCTTCATGACCGGGCGTATCGAGGAAGACAATTTTTTTGTCTTTGCACATAACCTGATATGCGCCGATGTGTTGAGTAATTCCGCCCGCCTCCGTCGAAGTGACTGACGACTGACGAATTGCATCGAGCAAAGAAGTTTTTCCGTGATCGACGTGACCCATAACAGTGACGACGGGAGGACGAATTTTTAGAGTTTTCGGATCGTCTTCAATTTCGGGAATTAAAGTCGGATCGACTTCCGGCGGCAATTCTTCCGCAGTGACTCCGAATTCCGCCGCAACGATTTCAGCCGTGCCGAAGTCGATTTCCTGGTTAATCGTCGCCATAACGCCCATTGAAATAAGTTTTTTGATAATATCCGCCGCCGTGCAACTCATTTTGCTGGCGAGGTCTTTAACCAAAATACTTGAAGAAATTTTTATGTGCGTCGGACGCGCAATTTCCGCCTTGTGAGGTTGCGCGGGTTGCTGACGATTTTTTTTCTTGGAACGCATTGAACGATTTTGCGGCTGATTTTGACTTTGTTCCTGCTGTTGATTTTTCGCGACGGTTGCGGCATTTTTGTTTCGGCGATTGCGACTGCGGTTTTGAGTTTTTCCGCCGTCTTCGCGACTTGAATCGCGATTTTTTCTTTCAGTGCGATCTCCGCGCTCCGGTCTGGTACGCTCAACATTTTCCGCGACGATGTCCACGCGATCGACTTTAATTTCTTCGCGCTTGGGACGAGTTGCAGAACTTTCGCCTTGACGATTGAAACGCCCGCCGCGATTTTCTTGACGATTATTTCTGCGCGGCTCAATGTTATCTTCCGCGCGGGAAATAATTTCCAAGCGTTTTTGCTCAAATTTTCTGACCGGCTTGACTTCGACTTTTTCCGCAGGTTTATCGGGTTTTTTCTCCGGCTTCGGTGCAGGAGTTTTTTCGGGCTTGGGTTTTGAAGTCGGTTGAGGTTTTACTTCGGCTTTGACTTCGGTTTTCGGCTTAGTTTCAACTTTCGGCTTGACTTCGGCCTTCGGCTTTTCTTTTTGCGGAAAATCATCAAGCGTACGAATTTCCGAGCGTCTTTTGCCGTCAAAACGCTTCCCCATGCCACTGTTATATTTTCGGTTGCTTTGCTTTTGAGCGGGCTTTTGCTCCGCAGTTTCGGTTTTGACTTCGACTTTTTCAGCCACAGGTTGTTCGGCGGGCTTGTGGCGCGAAAAAGTTTCTTTCAAAACGGCGTAAACTTCCTCCCCGACCGCGCTGAATTTGTTGGCGACTTTAATTTTTCGCTTTTTCAAAAAATCAATAATCGCCTGCCCGCTCTGATTAAATTCTTTCTCAAGTTCAAAAATTCTGTATTTCGGTGTTTTTGAGGATTTCGACATAGAACCACCCCTGATAATTTTTTAGCTCATAATTTATTTTATCTCCTTTGCAGAAGGTTAATTATTTTTGGGAATCGATAATTTTTCTATCGATTTTAAGAAACCCGCGTCCAGCACCGCCGCCACCGCCCGAGAATCTTTTCCGAGACATTGCCCGAGCGTTTCTTTCGTGAGTGCGCGAAAAAGCGGCAAAGATTTTTCGACAGAAATTTTTTCAAATTGCTCCGCAGTCTTTGTGCTTGCGTCTGTGGTAAGGATTATTGCTTGAACTTGCCCGGCTTTCAGTGCCTCTTCGACCGCGAAATTTCCGCTGACCAAAAGCCGCGCTCTTTGTGCCAAGCCGAGCAAATTTTTTAATTGTTGTTCATTCATGGTTGAGATTTTCAATCGCCGAAATAATTTCATCGTAAATTTCGGCGGGAACATTTTTTTTAAAAGATTTATCGAATCCGCGACGTTTTTTTGCATTCGCCGCGCAGTTTAAATTTTTGCAAATATATGCGCCGCGCCCTTGAGCTTTGCCGCTTAAATCGAGCCGGAAATTTTCGTCAAGGTTTTTAACCACTCGAAAAAGTTCTTCCTTTCGCTTGACTTCGCGACAACTCACGCAACGGCGCATCGGAATTTTTTTATTCATCATCATCGAAATTATTTTCAGCCTGAACATTTTCCGCAGAATTATTTTCAGCCTGAACATTTTCGACAGAATTGTTTTCAGCATGAACATTTTCGACAGAATTGTTTTCAGCCTGAACATTTTTCGCAGAATTATTTTCAGCCTGAACATTTTCCGCAGAATTATTTTCAGCCTGAACGTTTTCGGGATTGACGGGTTTTTTCTTCTTCTTCTTCTTTTTCTTCTTGACGAGGATAGTTGCCTTGCCGCCCGCGCTTTTAACTTTCGTGAACTTCATATTTTCGGGCGCGGGGTCTTCCTGTGCCTGCGTCTTGCTCTTGATGTCGATTTTCCAGCCGGTGAGTCGCGCGGCAAGTCGAGCGTTTTGACCTTCCCTGCCGATTGCCAAACTCAACTGCGGATCGGGAACGACGACGCGGGAAATTTTTTCAAATTCGTTTATGCCGACCTTGAAAACCTTCGCGGGACTCAATGCGGCGGCGATAAATAAGGCGGGATTTTCTTCCCACTGAATGATGTCGATTTTTTCCGCGCCGATTTCTTCGACGACCGCTTGAACTCTGACGCCGTGCGGACCGACGCAGGAGCCGACCGCATCAATATTTTCATCGCTTGAAGTTACGGCGATTTTTGAACGCATACCGGCCTCACGCGCAACAGATTTAACCGTGATGATTCCTTCCTGAATTTCCGGCACGTTCATTTCAAAAAGTTTCTTCAAAAGACCGGGATGAGTGCGCGAAAGATAAATCTGCGGACCCTTGCCGACTTTTTTGACTTCGGCGATATAAGCGCGAACTCTGTCGCCGATTTTGTATCTTTCACCGCGCATTTGCTCGGAAATCGGCAAAATTGCTTCGGTCTTGTCCAAGTCAATAATTAAATTTCCTTCCTCAATTCGCGTGACCGTGCCGCTGATCATATCGTTTTCGAGGTTGGTATATTCTTCATAAACCACGCCGCGTTCCGCCTCGCGAATTTTTTGCATGACAAATTGCTTTGCCGCCTGCGCCGCGATTCTTCCGAAATTGCTTGGCATAACCTCTTTTTTGATAAGGTCGCCGATTTCGTAATTCGGATTGATTTTTTGCGCATCTTCCAGAGAAATTTCTTTGTGCGGATTTCTGACTTCCTTAACAACTTTGTGAACTTCGTAAATGTGAAAAATTCCGGTTTCGCGATTTAAATCGACCTCAACATCTTTTTCCGCGCCGGCACTTTTTTTGTAAGCGAAAGACAACGCCGACTCAATCGCGTCGAAAAGTAAATCGGGGGCAATGTCTTTTTCACTGCACAAATCTTTCAGCGCATCCAAAAGCAGGATTTCATTTCCTGCGCTCCTTCTTCTTAAAGCCAAGTTTTATCTCCGTCCTTTCCTAAATTAGTTGATAGTTTTTAGTTGGTAGTTGGTAGAATTTTTCTAAAAATCCAAATGCAACCTCACTTGAGCGATTTTTTCACGCGGCAGGGGTTCAAAGTTTTCCAGATACAAAAAATTTTCGTCACGTGCTTTGAGAGTGCCGACCAATATTTTTTCTCCGTCAATCGGCGCGTAAAGTGTGACATCAATTTTTTTTCCGGCTTCGCGCAGAAAATCTTTGTCCTTTTTCAAAACCCTGTCAATGCCGGGCGAAGAAACTTCCAGAATGTAAGCACTTTCGATAATCGGATCTTTGTCCAAAATTTCGCCGAGTTTTTCGCTCAACATTTGGCAGTCGTCCAAGTCAATCCCGCCGACCTTGTCCACAAAAACTCTCAAGTACCAATCGCGTTCTTTGACAAATTCCACGTCGACAAGTTCAAAATCGGTGCCGTCAAGAATTTCCTGCATAAGATTTTCCACCCGCGCTTCAACTTTATTTCCCATCGCATGACCTCCGCCCATATAATATTAAAGAGTGGACACAAGCCCACTCTCACAAAAAATTTGATGCTTTTTTATGAAATCGCTGAATTATACCACTAAAAAAAAAATCTGTAAACAAATTTTCTTTTCAGCCCGAAAATTTTCGGCATGCAAAAAATTTTCTTGACAATTCGCTTCAAATATATTAACATGCGCTCTGCTTGGGGGCGTAGCTCAGCTGGGAGAGCGTTTGACTGGCAGTCAAGAGGTCAGGGGTTCGATCCCCCTCGTCTCCACCAAGTTCGTAATTTTAATCACCACAATAAACCTTTGAAGGCGTTGTCGTTTTCGCGACAGCGTCGTTTTTTTTTTGTAAAAAATCTTCAAACTAAAAAGAGTTGCCGATTTTTTTCGACAACTCTTTTTTTCGTTGTGTTTATGATAATTCGCTCGATTTAAATTTTAAAATCAGCCGACAGCCTCGACCAAATCGTCTTTGCCGCCTTTAACGTCGCCGGTCTTGAGCGGACGAATCTGCGTATAAGCCGCCGTATTGGTGACGATAAGCGGGGTGACAACCGGATAACCTGCCTTCTTAATCGCAGGAATATCGAATTCGACGAGGAGATCGCCGCGTTTGACTTCCTGGTTTTCGGAAACTTTAACGTCAAAGTGTTCGCCGTTGAGTTTAACCGTGTCGATACCGATGTGCATGAGAATTTCCGCACCGTCGGGAGTTACCATTCCGATAGCGTGTTTAGTCGGGAAAATGAGATTGACAGTACCGTCAGCCGGCGCATAAAGTTTTCCTTCGGTGGGATCGACTGCAACGCCGTCACCCATCGCACGGCTTGAGAAACCGTCGTCGGGAACTTCATTCATAAGCATCATACGACCTGTCATATGCGCACCGAGTACAACGTCTTTCATCTTCGGCTTTTCAGGTTCAGCCGCCGCGGAAGATGCTCCGCCGCCCGTAGCCTGTTCGACGAGTGAACGATCGATTTTGCCTTCGCGAATGGCTTCGACAAATTCTTCAAAGTTGGCCTTGACGATTGTGACGGAAGGTCCGTAAATGACCTGGATAGCATTGCCTTTGATAACAACGCCGCCCGCGCCCGTCGATTTCAAAATGCCTTCGTTGACTTTTGAGCCGTCAACCAAAGTTAAGCGGAGACGAGTTGCACAGCAGTCAATTTCAGTGACGTTATCAACGCCGCCGACACCTGAAAGAATTGTTGCAGATTTCTGATCGAAGTCAGCGGGAAGAGCTTTTCCGCCGCCTGCAACGCCGACGCCCGTAGCCTTCTGATAATCAGCCTTGGACATCATCTTAACTTCTTCGTCATCATCTTCACGACCCGGGGTCTTGAGATCCCACTTCATAATGAAGAATTTAAACGTTATGAAGTAAAGCACTGCATAACCTGCAAAGATCGGCAACATCATCATCCAGTGAGATTTCGCATTGCCGGGCAGAATGCCGTACAGAACGAAGTCGATTAAACCATCCGAGAAAGTTGTACCCATCGCAATCCCGAAAATATGACAGAGCATAAACGAGAGACCTGCGTAAATAACGTGGATACCGAAAAGTTCTTTAGCGAGGAAAAGAAAAGTAAATTCGATAGGTTCGGTGATACCTGTCAAGAAAGAAGTCAAGCCGACGGAGAAAAGCAGTGAACCTGCAGCTTTTTTCTTTTCGGGACGTGCACAAGTGTACATCGCGAAAGCAGCCGCGGGGAGACCTGCCATCATGAACGGATATTTACCCATCATGAAACGGCAAGCATCAACGCTGAATTCGGTGGTGTTCGGGTCAGCCAACTGCGCGAAGAAAATGTTCTGCGCACCCATGACAGTTTGACCGTTGATAACCATCGTGCCGCCGAGACCTGTTTGCCAGAAGGGCAGATAGAAAATGTGGTGAAGACCGAAAGGAATCAAAGCACGTTCACAGCAACCGAAGAAGAAAGTTCCGAAGTAACCGGATGCCTGAACGATGTCGCCGAGTTTAAAAATACCTGTCTGAATAATCGGCCAGACGAAGTACATAATAATACCGGCAACGATACCGAAAATCATGCTTGCAATCGGGATAAAACGAGTTCCGCCGAAAAATGCGAATGCGGGCGGAAGTTGAATTTTATAAAAGCGATTTGTAATAGCGGCCGCTGCAAGACCCGTTACGATACCTGCGAAAACACCCATCTGCAAAGTTACGATACCGAGAACCGAAGTTATAGCACCGTCTTTGACGCTTGAGTCAATGGAGCCGTCCGCGTGAATCGATCCGTCCATGCTCAAAAAGACATGAATGGTTGTAAGCATAACCAAATAAAAAATTGCCGAACCGAGTACGGCGATACCTTTTTCTTTCTTCGCCATACCGAGAGCAACCGCCAACGCAAAAATCAAAGCCAAGTTGCCGAAAATTGCGCCGCCGACGTTTGAGAAAATGACCATCAAACTGTAAATCGGATTTCCCGGGTGTAATGTTCCCTGCAAACCGTACGCCGCAATGGTCGTAGGATTGGAGAACGATGCACCCAAACCGAGCAGAACACCGGCGAACGGCAAAACTGCGATCGGCAGGAACAAAGATTTACCAATCTGTTGGGCAACGGCAAATGCCGAGCCGCCTCCCTCACTCATGTTTAAACCCCCTAACTTCTAAAACAAAACCCTTCGAGCGATTAAAATAAACACCTCCCCAAGCTAAACAGTGCAATCTTATAACAAGATTTTCACAGCGTCAAGGTTTATTCTTGAAAAATTTTTTAGTTTTTTTTCAGATTGAACGAAAAAATTTCCAACAAATTTTTGGCGATATTTTCCGCGTCTTCGGGCGAATTATTTTTTCCGAAAGTGATTCGTATCGTGCCGCGAATGTAATCTTTCGGAATTTTCAAAGCCTTCAAAACGTGCGAAATAATTTGAGTTTTGGAATTGCACGCCGAGCCCGTCGATACGTAAATATTTTTTAAATCCAACCGATTCATTAAAACTTCGCCGTCAAAATTTTTGAAGGATAAACTCAAATGACCGGGCAGGCGATTTTCTCCGCCGTTCACGATAAAATCTGCATTATTACTTTTAAGGCGATCGATTAAAATTTTTGAAACGGTCGAAAGTTTTTTTTCGTTCTCTTTCATTTCGCGACAATTTTTTTCTAAGGCAAGAGCCATTGCGGCAATCGCGGGGACATTTTCCGTTCCTGCACGCATGCCCGATTCCTGCCCGCCGCCGTCGAGGTAAGGAAAAATTTTTAGATTTTTTTCGGCGTACAAAAAGCCCGTCCCATTCGGCCCGTTAAATTTATGAGCGGAAGCCGACAACATATCAACGCCCAAATTTTTAACGTCAATCGGAATGTGACCGACCGCCTGCACTGCGTCAGTATGAAAAATTTTCGCGCGTTCATGAGAAATTTCCGCAAGTTTTTTTATCGGCTGAATTGTGCCGACTTCGTTATTTGCCAGCATTATCGAAATTATTTGTCGACGTTTGGCAATTTTTTTTCGTAAATCGTCAAAATTGACTTCGCCGAAATCATTCACGGGCAATTTGATAATTTTTGTGCCGAAAAAATTTTTCATCGCAAGGCAAGAATTTAAAACCGATTTATGTTCAATCGCGGAAGTTATTATGCTCGGTTTTTCGTTCAGGCGAGAGAAGACAAAATTTTTTATCGCCTGGTTATTGCTTTCCGTGCCCCCCGAAGTAAAAAAAATTTCGCTCGGCTCGGCGTTGATGCAAGCGGCGATTTTTTCTCTTGATTCACTTAAAATTTTTTTCAGCGGGCGCGAAATTTTGTAACTCGACGAGGGATTGGCGAAATATTTTTTTTTGCAGTTCGATCATCAAATTCAGCGCGTCTTCGTCAATTTGAGTTGTGGCGGCGTTATCGGCGTAAATCATTTTTTTCCCTCCGACAAATAATTTATTGCAAAAAAAATTCCCTCGTGGTATCATTGGCATGAAAGGTTAAACCAAACAACCGCGAGGGAATTTTCTATAGGGAATTTTAACCCCGCGCGTTGGTTTTGTCAATGAAAGGCGGGGATTTTTTATGGGTATGATTTACAAGCTCACAAATCTCAAAAACGGGAAAATTTACGTCGGGCAGACAATTCAGTTTGAAAAACGTATGAACCATCACCGGCACAGTAAACAACCCGGAGTGGATGCGGCTATCAAAAAATACGGCTGGGAAAATTTTTCTGTGGAAATTCTTGAGGAATGTTCTGAAGAAATGCTCGATGAGCGTGAAATTTTTTGGATTGCAAAATTAAATTCTATGTTTCCCAACGGTTATAATCTCACTTCGGGCGGTAATGCAAAAAGAATTGTATCTGAAGTGACTCGCGCAAAACTTGCGGTAATAGCACAAGGCAGATTTGCCGGTGAAAAAAATCCTTTTTACGGCAAACATCACACCGAAGAAGCGAAGGCAAAAAATGCGGAGGGACATCGCGGGAAAAAAGCCTCTACTGAAACACGTTTTAAAATGTCCGTCAGTCACAAAAAAATTTTTTATCCGATTTTGGAGGCGGAATTTGATAAGAGATCCATTACTCGAAAATTTCTTGCTGAAAATATTGGCGTGAATTATCAGACACTCAAAAGAAAATTGCGCTGTGAAATTACTCTCGACTTAAAAACAGCGGAAAAAATCAGAGATTTTCTCGGCGTTGATATGACGATTGAGGAACTTTTTGCAAGAAATGAAAATTCTTGAACATTGAATACATTCGCGAAATTTTTGCGGAAAAATTTTTTCGGTGATATAATTCACCGAATTATTTTTTTGGAGGGTTGTTAATGAAGTCTAAATTTACAATAAAAAAAGGACGTTGTAAAGGATGCGGGCTCTGCGTTGCGCTCTGTCCGAAAAACGTTTTGGCTTTGGATACGCTCGGCAAAGTTTATGTAAAAAATCCTGAAGATTGCATTGCGTGCGGGCAATGTGAACTTCGTTGCCCCGATTACGCCATCTTCGTCGATAAAATTACAGATGAAAAGGAGGCGGCAAAATGAACGCAAAACTTATGCAAGGCAATGAGGGGATAGCTGCAGGAGCGATTGCGGCGGGAGTAAAATTTATG
>CAJOCT010000017.1:12177-15847 GCA_905236725.1 uncultured Selenomonadaceae bacterium
AGGGGGATATTTTGTCCAGGCTGAAGATGAAATTGCCGCAATGGGCATGGTGCTCGGAGCGTCGCTTGCAGGTAAAAAAGTTTTGACAGCGTCTTCGGGGCCGGGAATTTCACTGAAGCAAGAACTTATCGGTTATGCTGCGGCAACTGAAACGCCCGTCGTTATCGTCAACGTTCAGCGCGTCGGACCTTCTACGGGACAGCCTACTGCCCCCGCGCAGGGCGATGTTATGCAGGCACGCTGGGGAAGTCACGGAAGTTATTCGATAATTGCGCTTTCACCTTGGAGCGTTCGCGAGGCGTTCGACTTGACCGTTAAAGCCGTCAATTACGCCGAAAGATTCAGAACGCCCGTAATTTTGTTGGCTGATGAAATTGTCGGTCACCTGCGCGAAAATGTCGAACTGCCCGAAAAAGTTGAGATTTATCCGCGCCGCGTCCCTAAAAAAACTCGTGCGGAAGGTTATCAGCCTTACGAGCCCGATGAAGATTCAGTCCCGAACATTGCGAATTTCGGCGAAGGTTATCATATTCACGTAACGGGATTGATTCACGATGAAACAGGTTTTCCATCCGGCAGTCCCAAAGTCACCGAAAATTCAATTCGACGTATGCATGAAAAAATTTCTCGTGCGGCTGATGAAATTATCGAAGTTCAGCAAGAATTTATCGACGACGCGGAATTTGCAGTCGTATCTTTCGGAGGTACGGCGCGAACGGCTTACGAAGCAGTTTTGAGCGCGAGAAAAAAAGGTCAGAAAGTCGGCTTCGTTCGACTTGTCACCGTTTGGCCTTTCGCGGATAAAATTATCTTCGAGCTTGCGAAAAAACTCAAAGGCATGATCGTTGCGGAATTGAATTACGGGCAAATTGTCGGCGAAGTAGAAAGAGCGGTCAAAGGTCAATGCGACGTTAAACTTTGCGCTAAATATGACTCAACAACTTTTGAGCCGGAAGAAATCGAATCGGCTATAGAAGAAATGATAAATTCATGACGAAAGGAAAAATTACCATGAACGCTGCTAAAAAATTTTTCTTGGCGGGATTTCTTGCAGTCGGGCTTTTTTTACAAGCGGTTGCGACAGCAATGTCAGTTATGAAAGTAAATCCGAATCGAGCAGTTCAATCGAGGTAAACGAGTCGGGCATAAACACCTCAAGCAGTTACAAGGAAACAAAATCCGAGTCGAAAGGTTCGCTTGCTTTCAAAATTAACGACGTGAATTTGCTCAAGGGCGAAACGGATTTCAACATCAGCATAACGAACAAGACCGATAAAGAAACCACTGTTTCCGAAATGACAATTACTTTTAAAGCGACGGACGATAAGGATAAAGTTATTCGCGAGGGCAGTTGCACTTTCAACAATCTTGCGGTCAAACTTCCACCCGGCAAGGAAATTTATGAAAACTTCGCGGCTGAAGACGATAAGGCCGTTGCTTATGACAACAGTTTTAACATTCAATACGAAATTTCAAATATTACGTTAAATCCGCCTATTGACTAAAAATTAGAAGCTGTATTCACAGCTTCCGGTGATTAGTGGTTAGTGGACAGGTTACAGCTGTTCCCTACCCACTGTCCACTGTTCACTAAAAATCGACCGAAGGGAGATTTTTCATGGAAAGAAGTTACGAAAAATTTTTCAGACAGAATCGACTGCCGCATTTATGGTGTCCCGGTTGCGGCAACGGAATTGTTATGAAAGCTATCGTCCAAGCTATCGAAAAAAAATCTGATTGGACGCAAGATAATACGGTTATCGTCAGCGGAATCGGTTGCAGTTCCCGCGCGTCGGGTTACATGGACTTTGACACGCTCCACACTGCACACGGTCGCGCAATTCCTTTTGCGACGGGAATTAAACTCGCCAACCCCGATTTAAATGTTGTTGTTATAACGGGCGACGGCGATTGCACGGCTATCGGCGGAAATCATTTTATTCACGGTTGCCGCAGAAATGTTGACCTGACTGTAATTTTATTCAACAACAATATTTACGGAATGACGGGCGGTCAAGCGTCCCCGATGACTCCGCTCGGAAAAAAAGCGACGACGGCTCCTTACGGCACGATTGACAGACCTTTCGACGCTTGCAAACTCGCTGAGGCCGCCGGCGCGACTTATGTTGCACGTTCAACCGCTTTTCACGTTCAGCATTTGGTTAAAATGATTGCGGACGGAATGGACAACAGAGGTTTTTCATTTATCGAAGCTCTTGTTCAATGTCCCACGGCTTACGGCAGAAAAAATAAAATCGGCGAACCGGCGAAAATGATGGAATGGATGCGCGACAATGCGGTTATGAAAAATGCTTGGGATAAACTTTCCGACGACAAAAAAATCGGCGACAAATTCCCGATCGGTTTATTCTATCGAGTAGAAGGCGAAAGTTATGACGCGGCTTATCATCACGTTCAAGAAATTGCGGGAGGTGTCGCGAAATGAGAAAACAGTTAAGACTTTCAGGCTCGGGCGGTCAAGGCGTGATAACTGCGGCGATAATTTTGGCAGAAGCGGCAGTTTCGGAAGGCAAAAACGCCGTTCAGTCTCAATCTTACGGACCGGAAGCACGCGGCGGCGCGTCGAAGTCTGAAGTTATCATAGACGACGAAAAAATTTTTCATCCGCACGTAAAAAATCCCGACTTTGTTTTGGCAATGACTCAAAAAGCGGCGGATAAATATTTCAACGATTTAAATCCCGAAGGCGTTTTGATTTTGGACGATGACTTGGTTCCTACTTCGCCCGATTTTAAAAATATTATTCGCGTACCGATAACGAAATTGGCGGTGGAAAAAGTCGGCAAAAGTCTTTTCGCAAATATCGTTGCTCTCGGCGTGATTGTAAAAATTACAAAATTTGTTGACTTCGAGACGATAAAAAAAGCCGTGGCAAACAGAGTTCCGCCTCACACGGTCGAACAAAATATGCAGGCGTTGCAAATCGGTTTTGACGCAGTGAAATAAAATTTTTACATAAATAAAAAATCTCTCCAAGAATTTCTTGGGGAGATTTTTTTGAAAAAAATTTTTTAAAAGGACTTGATTTTTCGTGGGGGGGGAATAAGGTTTAAAGTTTTTTGGAGAAGTGTTTTTTGTTTTAAGGGAAGGAGTTTTTTTTTATGAAGGGTTTTTTTGAGATTCAGCGTTTCACCGAAGTTGTCAGCTTGTCTGCCGGTAACGACACTTACAGCAACAGCAAAGACGATGTTATTATTTACGCGCTGACCGGCAACGATAGTATCAAAAATACCGGCGAAGAAGTCACAATCGACGGCGGTGCGGGCAATGATGTAATCAGAAACGTTTCTACTGACGACAGCGACGATGACTACTATGACTACTACGACGATGACGAAGACAGTGTCGACGTCGGCCAATATGTTTCCATGAATGGCGGCGCAGGCAATGACACTCTTATTTACGCGCCTAGTGTTCATGTGGAAGACGTTGAGGATGAAGATGGATTCTACGACGGTACAAGCGTAACCCTTACATTCAACGGTGATGTCACAATGTCCGGCGGCGCGGGTAATGATTATATTTTCAACAGTGGCTACAGCAACTCGGATGATTATGAAGATGTCAGTATCGAATATTCAAGAGGTGGCGGCATCGTATATTACTTTGGCGACGAAGGGAAAGATACTATCCGTAATGATGGTGTTGA
>CAJOCT010000017.1:15921-42662 GCA_905236725.1 uncultured Selenomonadaceae bacterium
CGGCTTTAATGATGACGATACACTGCAAATAACCGAAGGCACTTACAGCATGAGTACGAACGGCGATAATATGGTTATCAAAGTGGGCAAAGGCTCGATAACTTTTGTCGGTAGAGCGGAGGAAGCCGTTAAAGTTCAAGGCGCGGACGGTTCTGTTAAAAATGTATCGCTGTTCAATATAATCTCAAATTCCACTAAAGACACCATAATTAACGGAACTTCTGACAGAGATTCAATTTATAACAGTGCTGATAATGTAACCGTCAACGCCGCCAAAGGTGATGACAAGATAATAAACGAAGGAGGAAAATCCGTCATTAACGGCGGCGCGGGAAATGATTATATTGACAATTATTTCTTCAGCTCAAATGTAACAATCAGCGGCGGCTCGGGTAATGATTCCATTTCAAATTCAAGCGATAAAGTTAAGATTGACGGCGGCGCAGGTAATGATTCCATTTCAAATTCAGGCGCAAATGCAACAATCGACGGCGGCGCAGGTAATGATTCCATTTCAAATTCAGGCTCAAGTACGACGATTAACGGCGGCGCAGGTAATGATACTGTCGATGTGGTCGGAGATAAAAATTCATTGGATGGCGGTGCGGGCAATGATTATATTGCCATTTCTGCCCGGGAGTATACTGAAAAAGTGGTAACCGGAGGCGAGTATACTGACGACGGAGGATTTAAAGAGGAAACCACATTCGTTAAACTTCAAGCCGTCAGCCAAAACAACACCATAAAGGGCGGAAAAGGTAACGATACCATAGACTTTTCAAAGAATTACAATGACGGCAGTTCGTCATACTTATCCGATGATGAAATACCCCACGGCAAAAGTAATACGGTTGTGCAGTACGGCGCGGGAGACGGCAACGATACAATTATCGGCTTTAATGATGACGATACACTGCAAATAACCGAAGGCACTTACAGCGTGAGTATGAACGGCGATAATACGGTTATCAAAGTTGGCGACGGCTCGATAACTTTCGTCGATAAAGCGCAAAGTTTTGTTAAAGTTCAAGGCGCGGACGGTTCGGTTAAAAATGTATCGCCGCTGTTCAATATAATCTCAAATTCCACTAAAAACACCATAATTAACGGAACTTCTGACAGAGATTCAATTTATAACAGTGCTGATAATGTAACCGTCAACGCCGCCGAAGGAAATGACAAGATAATAAACGAAGGAGGAAATTCCGTCATTAACGGCGACGCAGGCAATGATAAAATAAGCGTCGCGGAAAACTATCAAAATACAATTTTTGGCGGCGCAGGTAAAGATACTGTCGATGTGGTCGGAGATGAAAATTTATTGGATGGTGGCGCAGGTAATGATTATATTGCCGTTTCTGCACGGACGTATACTGCAGAAGTAGAATTTGGCGGGGAGTCTCCGACTGAATACCATGAAGTTTCTTCCGTCAGCCAATACAACACCATAAGGGGCGGAGCCGGTAATGATATCATAGACTTTTCAAATAATTATAATTCCGGCGGGGATGATGACTACTACTACGATGACGACTACGATGACGATGATGAAACGCCCACAAAAACAGTTGTACAGTACAGCGCGGGAGACGGCAACGATACAATTATCGGCTTTACGACAGACGATACTTTGAAAATTGCCGGCGGAAGTTACACCACGACGAAGAGCGGCAGTGATTTAATTGTCAAAGTCGGCACGGGTTCAATCACTTTCAAAGATTCTTCCGTCAAGGCCTCTAACATTGTTAAAGGCGGCGACGATTCACTTTTGACATACAACGCGAAAAAAACCGCCGTCACTCTTGCGTCAAGTTTCACGGGCACTTTGAAAAGTTACGATTACTCCTCAACCGTCAAAACTGTCAACGCCAAAAATGTTTCAAAAGGAATTGTCATCAACGGCAACTCTCAAAACAACACAATTATCGGTGGCAAGTCCAATGATAAAATTTTTGGTCTCAACGGCAACGATTCACTTTCAGGCAATAACGGCAACGATAAATTAAGCGGCGGCGCAGGTAAAGATACTTTGCTCGGTGGCAGTGGCAACGATTCACTTTCAGGCGGTACAGGCAATGACAAATTAAGCGGCGGTTCAGGTAAAGACACTTTGCTCGGCGGTGACGGTGACGATTCACTTTCAGGCGGGGCAGGTAACGACAAATTAAGCGGTGGCAGTGGCAAAGATACTTTGCTCGGCGGTTCAGGTAACGACACTTTGACGGGCGGCAACGGTGCAGATACTTTCGTTTATGCTTCGGGCGGCGGCAAAGATGTTATCACTGATTATTCTTCCGGCGACAAAATCAGAATTACTTCCGGCTCAATCAGCAGAACTTCTTACAGTGGCAAGGACGTTATTTTCAAAATCGGCTCGGGTACTTTGACCGTCAAAAATGGCAAAGGCAAAAGAATCACCGTCAACAGCTCAACGAAGAGTTACAATATCGCCGAACTTTTTGCGGAAAATAATTTTGCGACGGCAGATAATCTTTCTTCAATCGTCGAAAATAAATTGACGGCGACCGATTATAAACTTACAACGCAGAATTTTGAAAATCTCACTCAAGAAAATTTGCTCACTTTCGCAGAAAAATAAAATTTCTGTGTAAATCGGCAAAAAAAAATTCCCCGAAAATTTATCGGGGTTTTTTTTATCTTTTGCCAAGTTTTTCGCTCAATCGGCGTTTAAGTTCGGATTTAAATTCATCGCCGCCGGTTTGAAATTTTACTTCAACGCAAATAACCAAAATCGGTATGCTCCAAATTTTTTTGGCGACTTCTTCGGGAATTTTTACAGCGTCTTTTTCCGTCAAAACAATTGCTTCAGCGTCGAGCGCGTCCGCCTGTTCCAAAACGTCCTGCATTTCCGTCATCGTGTATTCGTGATGATCGGGATAACGCAAACTTTCGATCACTTCCGCGCCCAAATCCCGCAAAGTTCTTTCAAATGACGCGGGATTGCCGATTGCAGAGACCGCCATAACTTTTTTTCCGGAAATTTTTTCAGTTCCGATACCGTCCTGCGCCAAATCTTTGAACCACTCGGCAAGCGGTATAAAACAACGCGGCTGATGAATACTTTCGATAATCTGCGCGTTTTCGTTGTATTTATGAACAGTTTCGCGAATGTAATCACCCGCGCCCGCCTCCGCCTGATCGCTTTTCGTTATCAAGCAAACATCTGCGCGACTTATATGAGACATCGACTCGCGAAGAGTTCCGCGCGGCAAAATATAACCGTTGCCGAAAACGTTGACGGCATCGACCAAAAGAATATCCATATCGCGAATCAGTTGCCAGTGTTGATAGCCGTCGTCCAAAATTGCAACTTCCGCGCCGAAATGTTCAATCGCATAACGACCCGTGACAGCTCTTTCCGCGCCGATTAAAACGGGAACGCTCGGCAAATGTTTCGCAAGCATAAAAGCCTCGTCACCCGCCTCCGCCGCAGTCATTTTCAATTCTTTTCCGTCAGAAACAATTCCGACTTCGCCATGCCACTTTGCACGATAACCGCGATTTAAAATAACTACTTTATAACCCATTTCGCTTATATCTCGCGCCAGACGTTGAGCGGTGGGAGTTTTGCCCGTTCCGCCGACCGTGATATTTCCCAGACTGATAACGTAACAATCAAGAGTTTCCTTGCCGGAAATTCCCAATTTATAGCCGAGCAATTTTATATTGACGAGCTGTTCATAAATCAGCGAAAACAGATATAAAACGCCCATGAACAGGTGCATAAAAATTCCGTGAACTTCTTTTGTGTGAACCATGTCGATAAAATAAGTTTTGAAGTTTTCGATTTTTTGAGTGGTGCGCGGGTGACGGGAATTTTCTTTTGCCTCGTATTCGGTCAAAACTTTTCGCAGGAGGACGGCGGATTTTCTCGCCGCACCTTGATTTTCCTTAACGATTTTTAAAGTCTCTTCCTCAAGAAATTTTCTTTGTTCGGGCGCGTCGAAAAGTTTTTTTGTCTCTTCGACAAGTTCTTCGGCATTGTTGACGGTTACGCAGGCATTTCGATTTTTGAAAAGCGAATGAGTATCTTTGAAATTTTCCATGTGGTGACCGACGATAATCGCCTTTCCATGCGCCGCCGGTTCCAAAATATTGTGACCGCCGTGAGTGACAAGACTTCCGCCGACGTAAATTACATCGCCGATTGAATAAATTTGCCCGAGTTCTCCGACCGTGTCGATAATTATCACGTCTTCATTCGCGGGAGGTTTTTTCTGAAGTTCAGTACGCGTGCCGACCTTGAAACCCGCACTTCGACAAATCCCGATAACTTCGCGGGTACGAAGAGTTTCACGCGGGGCAATTATCAATTTTGCGTTCGGGTGATTTTCGCGAACGGCTTTGAACGCTTTTAAAATATAACTTTCTTCGTTGCGGTGAGTACTGCCCGCGATTAAAATTTCTTCGCCTTCATGAAGTCCCATACTCGTCAGAAAATTTTTTCGCTGTTCGGGCGTGACATCGGTATAAGTCTGATCAAATTTTGTGTTGCCGGTGACGGTGACGAGTTCGGGAGGTGCGCCGAGTTGCTTTATATAGTTCGCGTCGATCGAAGATTGCATGGCGAAAAATTTCACCGTGCTTATCATATCCGTTAAAATCGAGAACATATATTTGTAACGGCGGACGCTTTTTTCAGAAATTCTCCCGTTGACCATCATAACGGGAATATGCATTTGACGCGCAGTCATGAAAAAATTCGGCCAAAGTTCGGTTTCGACGTTCAAAAAAATTCTCGGGTGAATCCTGCGCAAAACCGATGCGGCGACAAATGGCAAGTCGAGCGGAAAATAAATTATGCTGTCCGCGTCTTTGATGATTCGATTCGCCATTTCGTAGCCCGAAGTCGTGACGACTGAAACCAATATCGGCGACTTTGGAAATTCCTGACGAAATTCTTTGATAAGCGGACTTGTTGCGACAATTTCGCCGACCGATGCCGCATGTACCCAGATGCAATTTTTTTTCGCAACCGGGTCCAGTGCGCCTTCGGGAAAAAATCCCAAACTCTGTTTTATTCGTTCGACAAAACCTTTTTCGCGGATTGAACGAATTGCGAAAACAGGAATTATTATTATCACGACCAATATCGCCGCAAGATTATAAAGTAATTGCATAAAAAGCTCCTTTCAGTCGCTTTTTAGTGGACAGTGAACAGTGGACAGGTTACAGTCTCTATCCCCTGTCCACTGTCCGCTATCCCCTGATTTTATCGAGCCACTGCAAAAATTTCGTTTGAATTTGTGCAAGGTCTCCCGCACGTCGAATAATTGCGCGGTCGTAAATTTCGGGATTGCCGACAACTTCCGCCGTGAAAACAATTTCTTCCGCGCCGTTCAAGTTGAAAATAATTTCGTCTTCTCCGTCCAAAACTTCCGTCAAAACATTTTCGCCGCCGACTTCCGCAGAAATTTTTATCGGCTCGTCGACGTGAAATTTATAAATGCCGAGAGGAATTTTTTCGACTTCAAAAGGCACATCGTATTTATAAAAAAAATTATCTCCGACAGTCATTTTGATGAACGGCTGAATTTTTCTAAGCGGATTTATGTTTGAAAAAAATTCGATTTCAGAAATGCCGAAAACTTTTTCTGCGGAAATTTCTGCGCGTTTTACGAAAATTTTTTCAGTATCGATAATCAGCGGCAGACCTTTCGACGGCAAATTTTTTTTGAAACGGTAAGTATTATCTAAAGAAATTCCCGCCTTGTCAATCTTTGCGCGGAAATTGTCAAGTTCAAAATTTATATCGAGTTCAATTTCTTGATCGCAGTTGAAATCGCCGTAAATGACAATTCTTTGCGCCAAAACTCCCTCCGTCCAATCGAAAGTAAATTTTTTGGATTTTGTCGCGTCGAGAATTTTGAAGTCGCAAATTTTTTTGTCGGAAATTTTTTCTGCGGAATAAATTTTATTATCTGTTCGTCGTTCAAAAAAAATTTCGTCGCTGTTCAAAATTCTGATTGCGTTCAAGTCGTTTCGAGAATTTTTGTAAGAAAAAATCGCATTTGCAACGGGATTATCTTTGAGCAAAGTTTTTTGGCAAAGTTCGTTGACGGGGAATCTGACGCGATTTTTCCAAGAATAATTTGCGCGGTTGATAATGTCGAAGTTATAACCGTCAATCCTGCCGAGTTTCGGGCGAATTGTCGGCAAAAGATTTGTCGCATAAAAATCGGGCGGGGAATTTAAAGCCGTCGCGCAGGCAAATTTTTTGTAAACTTCGGGAAAATAATTTTTCTGTTCGCTCAAAATTTCGTCCATAACCGTTTCAAACATCTCGGACAAAATTTTAAATTGCGGTTGAGAGTCGAAATCCGCGCAAAAAATTACATTCGCCCGCAGTTCGAGGAGAATTTTTTTCAAGTCGGCTTTATCGGCAAAAAAAATAACTTTATTCGATTGAACGCCCAAAATTCTCAAGGCCGCCTCGTTAATTTTTTCTTTGATTGAGTAGGCAATAAAAATTTCCGCCTTTGCTTGAGACAAATTAAAAATCGTATTTCCCGCAATTAAAATTTCGTCGCCGGGTCGTGGAGCCAAAATTAAAATCCGCGTGCCGAAATATGAGCGGTCGAAAAAAGAATTTCCGCAGGTCAAAACATCTTCCGCCGCCGTGAAGTCGTCGCAAATTTCCAAAGTCCCGTCGAGTCCCGATTTAAAAATTTTTTTATCCATCGCCAAAAATCACCTACAAAAAAATAGTTGCCAGTTGCCGGTTGCTAGTTTTTAGAAATTTTTCAAATACTAACAACTGACAACTGACAACTAATCACTGCTCACCGTCCGCGCTTTTTAGGGGAAACAATGACGTATCTGTAAGGCTCTTCGCCGGTGCTGTGAGTTTCGACGCGCTTATTGTTTTGCAAGGCGGTATGAATTACTCTGCGTTCGTGGCGGTTCATCGGCTCAAGTTTCACGGGCTGGCGTGTGCGAATTGCTTTTTCTGCAACGCTCTTGGCGAGTTTGTGCAAAGTTTCCGCGCGGCGTTGACGATAATTTTCAACGTCCAAAATGAAATGCAGTCTTTCCGTCGAGTCAAATTTATTCGCCGTCAAGTTCGTAAGGTATTGAAGAGCGTCCAAAGTCTGCCCGTGCTTGCCGATTAACAAACCTAAATTTTTTCCCGTCAGGTCCAAAAGTACGTCGTTTTCATCTTCCGCAGAATTTATTTCAACTTCAATTTTCATTGCGGCGAAAACTTCCGACAAAAATTTTTTCGCCCTGTCGATAACTTCTTTTCTGTCAAAATTATTTTCAACTTCGGGAATTTTTTCTTCGATGACTTCGGGAATTTTTTCTTCGATGACTTCAGGAATTTTTCCTTCGATGACTTCAGGAATTTTTTCTTCGGTTACTTCGGGAATTTTTTCTTCGACGACTTCGGAAAAATTTTTTTCTTTTAAAGTGACGCGAATTTTTGCCGGTTTCGCGCCGAAGATTCCGAAAATCCCTTTCGACGGACTTTCCAAAACTTCCATTTCGACATCTTCCGTGTTCGCCTTAAGTTCGTCCAAAGCTGCCTGCAATGCGTCTTCGACAGTCTTCCCGCTCTTCTCAATAATCGTTGCCATTTAGGCAGCCTCCTTGTCAGAATTGTCATCTTTCTTAAAAATCCAAATTTGCTGAACTATCTGCACGACGTTCATCGTCACCCAATAGAGCACAAGTCCCGCCGGAAAATTCAAGCTGATAAACCCGATAAACAGCGGCATAATCACCATCATCATTTTCATCTGTTGAGTTGATTCCGAAGACATTGATAATTTTTGTTGCAAGTAAGTTGTCAGCGCGGAAAGTATCGGCAAAATGTACAGCGGATCCGTCTCGGACAAACTCGGCATCCATAAAAACGACGGTGCAACTCCGCCGTAATCGAAATTGAAAAGCGTATAATACATTGCCATCAAAATCGGCATTTGAATTAACATCGGCAGGCAACCCGACATCGGATTTGCGCCCTCTTTTTGATAGAGTTCCATCAATTTTTTCTGCATCATCTGCGGATTGTCTTTGTATTTTTTTTGAAGTTTTTGCATTTCCGGCTGAATTTTTTGCATCGCCTTCATCGATTGAATTTGTTTTTTCGTCAGCGGATACACAATTATTTTTACGATAATCGTCAAAAGTATGATTGCCAGGCCGTAACTGCCGAATCCGAATTTTTCCGTCACGGAGTACAGCGCAGACAAAATCGCACTTAAAATATTTTCTATCGGCTCGAAAAGTGAGCTAAAAATTCCGGGTTCTTCCAAAAAATTCACTCCTAATCAGTGGTTAGTGGATAGTGGACAGGTTACAGCTATTCCCTATTCGCTGTTCACTGTCCCCTGAACTTGTGCAAACAAGTTCCAAAATTTTTTAAGGCACCGGGTCGTAACCGCCCTTGCAGAACGGATTGCAACGCAAAATCCTTTTCACTGTCAAAAAAGTTCCGCGTTTCCAGCCGTATTTTTTCAGAGCTTCAAGCGCGTAAGTCGAACAAGTCGGAATAAATCGACAGGTCGGTGGCTTGAGCGGTGAAATCCAAGTCCTGTAAAATTTCACGGCGGCTATCAAAATTTTTGTCATAAACTAAAAAAACGTCCCTTGCCTTCCATTCGTGGAAGTTTACCAAAAATAAAAATAATTGTAAAGAATTGCGGCAATGTATTTTATCGCAGAAAAATTCGCGGGATTCGTTCGGAGACAAGGCAGGTAATTTCATAATTTATTGTGCCGAGGTGTTTGGCCGCGTCGTCGATTGAAATTAAATCAGAGCCGAATAAAATAAATTCGTCGCCGATTTTTACGTCGGGAATGTCGGTCACGTCAACCATAAATTGATCCATACAAATTCTTCCCGCAATAGGCGCAAGTTTCCCAAAAATTTCGACGTGGAAATTTTTATAAGCGCGAATATAACCGTCGGCGTAACCGAGCGGCAAAGTTGCGATAACTGAATTTTTTTTTGCGATAAAATTTCTGCCGTAACCGATCGGAGTGCCTGCGGGAATTTTTTTTACGAGAACTGCGCGGGCCTTCAAAGTCATTGCGCTTTGGAGTTGAACAGTTTTTTTCACCTCGTCGGAAGGATAAAGCCCGTAACTTATAATCCCGGCGCGTACCATATCCAAATGAGCTTCGGGAATTTCCAAAATCGCGGCAGATTCGGCAATGTGTCGAATTTTTATTTTTATCCCGCATTGAGAAATTTTTTCGCAAGTGTCCAAAAAAATTTTCAGCTGTTCAAGTGTGAAAGTTTTGTCGAAAGAATCGGCGTCGGAAAAATGACTGAAAACGCCTTCAAGTTCGATGTTGGGCAGTTGAGAAATTTTTTTCGCGAGGTCAACTGCTTTGTCGGGAAAAATTCCGATTCGTCCCATACCCGTTTCAATTTTCAGATGAACTTTCGCAATTTTATCAAGTTCGACTGCGGCGGCAGAAATTTTTTTCGCAAGTTCAAAATCCGAGACCGTCAACGTCAAATTATTTTCCACGCAGATTTTTGCGGCATCGTGCGGAATCAATCCCAAAATTAAAATCGGCAGTTCAAAATTTGCGCGTCGAAGTTCCAAACCTTCTTCAACGGTTGCCACTGCCAAAAAATCCGCGCCGCACCGAATGGCAACTTTTGAAACTTCAACTGCGCCGTGACCGTAAGCATTCGCCTTGACCACCGCGCAAAGTTTCGCAGTCGGTTGAATGTGGCGGCGTATTTGAGTAAAATTATGCTCAATCGCACGAAGATTTATTTCGGCGTAAGCATCGCGATATATCATAAAAAATTCTCCTTACAAAAAAAATCAGGTGACAATATGAAATTTAAAGAATTTATGAACTCTCTCGACAAGGAAGTTAAAAACGTCAATCTTTTGAGCGGCGAAGAAACTTTTTACATCGACAAGGCGCGGGAAAAAATTTTGTCGAAATTGGCGGTTGATAAATCGAACCTTGTGACGCTCGATTGTTCGCAAAAAATTCCGCTGTCGGAAATTATCAGCACGATTGACACCGCGCCTTTCTTCAACCCGATAAATGTCGTGCTTGTAAAAAATGCCGCATTTTTCGGCTCTGAAGGAAAATCCGAACGGCTGGAAAAAGTTTTGCAAAATATGCAACCGACGAATTACGTAATCTTCACGGCGAAAAACCTTGACAAGCGAAGGAAACTTTACAAAATCGTTTCAAAAGTCGGCGCAGTTCTTGAGGCTGATTTACTTCGCGTCTGGCAACTCGACGAATGGCTTAACGAAAAATTGCAATCCATTCAAAAAAAAATGTTCGGCGACGCACGAAAATATTTTTCCGAACGCGTTGGAATTTTGCCGGAAATTTCGCTTTGGTATCTGGAAAACGAATTTGACAAAATCTCCCTCGCCGTAAAAAATTCCGAAATCACCGTCGCCGATTTAAAAAGACTTTTGACAGAACCGCCCGAAGTTTCAAACTTTGCCCTGCCCGACGCAATCGACGCGAAAAAAGTCAAACAAGCCGTGCAAATTTTACGAACTCAAACCCGCGACAAGTCGAAAATTCCGGTCTTAATGACAGTTCTTGTCAACCACGTCCGCCGACTTTTACGCGCAAAATTTTTTATGGCGAAGGGAATTAAAGGTCAAGCACTGGCGCAACCTCTTGAAATGAATCCCTTCATCGCAAAAAAATTTTCCGCAACGGCAGAAACTTACTCGACAAAACTTTTGGAAGAAATTTTTATCGCACTTGCCGACGCGGATTATAAATTAAAATTCGGTCTGGCGGACGTGGAAATTCTCGAAAAAATCGTCATAAAACTTTCTAATCGTTAAATCGCACGTCACAGCCGAGACAGTTCCCGTAATTCCAATCCTCAATATAAGGCTCGTCAGTATTTGAGCGAATTTTCACCTTGTGCCAATAACCGTTCTGAAAAAGTTCAATTTCCTGCCCGACATTCAAATTTGCAAAAACCAATTCGCCGTTGCTGAAATATTGAACGGCGACAGAATTTTTTTTCCAAACCAAAGTTCCTTCGTGCATTTTCAAACCTCCCGTAAAAATTTTTTTTAATCGCGCTGATTTTATAACTTACAAAGACTTTTGGCAATAAAATTTCATAAAATTTTCATTTATTTTTCAACTTTGCTTGACGTTGAACTTTTCAAGAAATATAATAACTACAGAATTTTTTGGACGTGCGAGGACAAAACATGGACGAGAGAGAGCAAAATTCTGAAAGTGTTGCCAATAAAAAAGCCGTTGCCTTGAAATATGATCTTGAGCAAGATAACGCGCCGAAAGTTATTGCGAAGGGACGCGGGCATGTTGCCGAACATATTCTTGCGACTGCACAAAAAAACAGCGTGCCGGTTTATCAAAACAAAACGCTGGTGAATATGCTCATGGCGTTGGAAATTGATCGCGAAATTCCGCCGGAACTCTACAAGGCAATCGCGGAGGTTATGGCTTACGTTTATAAAATGGACAAAGCGAAAGGTCACACGAACGCACTCAGGGAACTCAGCAGAAAGAGACGGTCATTTTTTTAGGAGCTGAATTTATGCCGATTTATAACGCGCCGATTTTGAAAATCGATTCTTCGGAGACTCGACGTTATGCCGGACTCAACAAGGCGCAAAATTTTGACGAAAAAAATATTTCGGAGGCTTGTGAAGAGGCTCTTATTTTTTTGCAAACTCGCGGAATTTGGAAAATTTACGATTACGACTGCGAAAAAAAAATTGTCCTCTCCGAACCGAATTTTAAAATTTTCGGCGATTCGATTGCAAAACATTTGAACGGTTGCGAAAAAGTTATCTGTATGGCGGTTACCGTCGGCGAAAAAATTGAGGAGGAAGTCAACAGAAAATTTCAATCGGGCGAATATCTTTCATCAATTTTAATCGATGCCGCCGCAACTGCCGCAGTAGAACAAGCCGCCGACTCTTTGGAAAAAACTGTCGCGCTTGAAATGGCGAAGGACGGTTACAAAATGCGTTGGCGATACAGTCCCGGTTACGGCGATTGGGATTTGAATCAGCAGAAAAATTTTTTCGAGATTATCGGCGCGGAAGAAATAGGAATGAGTTTAAGCGCGGCGATGATGTTAATTCCGAGAAAATCCGTCACGGCGATTATCGGGCTTGAAAAAATTATTTCCGACGAAAATATTTCTGCCCGCAAAAAAAATTCTTGTCAGACCTGTTCAAAAAAAGATTGTCCCGCGCGAAAAATTTGAAAGGATTGAGAAAAAATTTTTTCCGATATAAAAAACGAAATTCAAGAAAATTTTGACCGCGTCGAAGAAATTTCTGAATTCAACACCGAAAAAGTTTTGAACGCGATGCGCGAATTGAAAATTTCCGACGCACATTTTAAAACTTCGACGGGTTACGCTTACGGCGACATCGGGCGCGAAAAACTTGACGAACTCTTTGCAAAAATTTTTCACGCGGAAAGCGCACTCGTCAGAACTCAATTTGTCAGCGGAACTCACGCACTCGCCACAGTTTTATTCGGGATTTTGCGCCCGAATGACGAAATTGTTTCTTTGACGGGCGAACCTTACGACACTATGCAAACCGTCATCGGCTATAAAAATCCTTCCGCAGGCTCGCTGAAAGAATTTGGGATAAATTACCGCGAACTTGATTTAATCGGCGGCAAGGTCAATTTTTCCGAAATAAAAAATTTTGTCGGCAAAAAAACTAAAATCGCTTTGATTCAGCGTTCTCGCGGTTATTCGATGCGCGACGCTTTAAAAATTTCCGATATTGAAAAAATTTGCGCGGAAGTCAAAAAAATAAATCCGCACTGCATAACTTTTGTTGACAACTGTTACGGCGAATTTGTCGAAAAGTTTGAGCCGATTGAGGTCGGCGCGGATATTATTGCGGGCAGTTTGATAAAAAATATCGGCGGCGGACTTGCTCCGACGGGCGGTTATATCGTCGGCAAAAAAAATCTCGTCGAACTTTCTTCATATCGACTTACCGCGCCCGGAATGGGCGACGAACTCGGCGCAAGTTTGGGAACGCCTCGACTTTTGTATCAAGGTTTATTTTTCGCTCCGCACGTCACCGCGCAGGCTTTGAAGTCGGCGATTTTTGCGGCGGGAATTTTTTCAAAACTCGGCTACAAAACTTCGCCCGCACCCGATGAAATTCGCGGCGATATTATTCAGGCGATTGAAATCGGAATGCCCGAGAAGTTGATAAAATTTTGTCGCGCGATTCAAAATTTTTCTCCCGTCGATTCATTTGCCGCGCCGGAGGCTTGGGATATGCCGGGTTACGAAGACAAAATCATTATGGCAGCGGGAACTTTTGTTCAAGGTGCGTCGATCGAACTTTCTGCCGACGGTCCGATTCGTCCGCCTTACGCGGTTTATTTGCAGGGCGGCTTAACTTTTGAGCATGCAAAAATTGCAATCTTGAAAACTGCAGAAATAATCGGCAAAAAAATTTAAAAAAAATACCGCATCGAAAATTTTTCGAGCGGTTTTTTTTACGAATAAATTTATTGCCACGATTTTAAAATTTCCAGAACTTTTTCCGCGAAAATCGGGACAAGTTTTTTCATTTCGGGAGTTAATTCCGTTCCCGCGTCGAGGCGGTACGGTTGTGCGCCGATAAGTTCGACGACGGGAATTTTTTTATCGGTGATTTCCAGCATTGTCAAAATATCTTGAATCCCGATTTCGTGCGCGGAAATTTTTTGCGCGAAATGTTTTAAAATTTCGTCGCCGCGCAGGTGAAAAATTTTTCCCGCCTCAACTCCTCCGTCAATCGAATCAATTATCAAAAGTTTTTTCGTGCCGACGATAAAATGTTGAAGTTCAACGCCCAAAGTCCCGCCGTCAATCAGCGCGACATTTTCGGGAAAATCATAATTTTTTTTCAGATGCTCGACGACTTTCACTCCGAAACCTTCGTCAGATAAAATCGTGTTGCCGATTCCCAAAACAGTAATTTCTTTTGAATACAAACTTTCCATTCAATTCACCTCGCCGACTTTTTCCAAAAGCCACGCGCAAAACTCGTCAACGCCGATATTTTTCGTGCAGGAAGTTTCGATAATTTTTAAATTCGGGTGAAGGGTCATTAAATCTTCCCGCGCCGATTCAAGATTAAAATTTGTGAACGGAATTAGATCAATTTTATTCAGCAAAGTTATCGCGGATTCTTTGAAAATCAGCGGATACTTCAGCGGCTTGTCGTCTCCTTCAGTTATCGAAAGGACGACGGCTTTTAAATTTTCTCCAACGTCAAATTCTGCGGGACAAACCAAGTTGCCGACATTTTCGACGATAAGCAAATTTATTTCGTCTAAGTTCAAAGATTCCGCCGCACGTTTGACCATCTGCGCGTCGAGGTGACAGCCGCCCGAAGTATTTATCTGAACGACTTGAACACCGATATTTTCAATTCTCTGCGCGTCCTTTGCCGTGAACAAATCGCCTTCAATCACCGCGATTTTTATTTTGCCGGAAAGTTTTTCAAGAGTTTTTTCAAGCAAAGAAGTTTTTCCCGAGCCCGGCGAACCCATAAGATTCAAGACAAAAATTTTTTTTTCGCCAAAAAATTTTCGATTCTCTGCGGCGATTCTGTCATTTTCGCCCAAAATATTTTTCATAACTTTAATTTCCATTTAATTTGCAACCTCCTTGTCCGCTTCGGTAATGTAATCTCGCGCGACTTTGATAACTTCGTTTTTCAGCTGAACAATGTTTGTGTTCTTGACTTGCGCCCCGGCAACGTTTTGATGACCGCCGCCGCCGAATTTTTCCATGACAACTTGAACGTTTAAATTTCCGCTCGACCTGGCACTGATTCCCACAACATCATTTTTCATCTGGAATAAAAGTATTGTCATTCGCACGCCTTCGATTGTCAAAAGAGAATCCGCCGCCTTTCCCGCCATCGCTTGAATATTCGGGAAAATTGTCGGCATTGTCGAAACGATTAAACCGCCCTCAAAATATTCCGATTGCGCTTTTGCCTTCGCAAGTGAAACGGTTGTTTCGTAATCTGACATAAAAAGTTCTCGAACGATTACGGGGTCCGCGCCGTTTCGACGGAGATAACTCGCCGCGTCAAAAGTTCTCGCGCCGGTCTGCACGACAAAACTTTTCGTATCAACGACGATTCCCGAATAAAGCGCGGTTGCCGCAAGTTTGCCGATATTTATTTTATCGTCGAAGTACATCAAAAGTTCCGTCACCAACTCTGACGCACTGCTCGAGGCGGGTTCGTGATAAAAAATTATCGGATTTTTAATTGCAATGTCGTTTTTTCTGTGGTGGTCGATGACGATAACATTTTTTATTCTCTCCAAAAGATTCGGCGCGGCGACGAGGTAGGGAATGTGCGTATCGACGACGACCAACAGCGGATTGAGTGCATTTTGAAAATTCAAGTCGTCAACCTTGACAAAAACATCGTCGTAAGTGCCGGATTTGTCCTTGCGGAACTGCTCAATAATTTTTTCAATGCTGTCAAGAGAATCGCTCAAGACGACGTGAAAATTTTTCTTCAAGTGCCGCGCCATAACCGAAACGCCGACCGCCGCCCCGAATGCGTCGAAGTCCTCGCGCGTGTGACCCATAATAAAAATTTCGTCCGCGTTTTCCATGTATTCTCGAATTGAATTTGCCGTGACTCTTGCCCGGACTCGATTGTGTTTTTCTACCGCCTTCGCACGTCCGCCGAAATATTGCGGCTTATCGTCAATCATAATCGCGACTTGATCCCCGCCGCGTGAAAGTGCCGCGCTCAATCTTTCTTCGGCGTTTTTGCCCAGTTCACTCATCGATTGAACTGCAGATTTATTTTTCGCGACCGCCACGCCGATTGACAAAGTTGTCGGTATTCCGTTTTTGCTGACGATTTGCCGAACTTTGTCAAGGATTGTAAATTTTTCTTCGACCGCCTTATTCAGCGCGTAACGTTCAAGCACGACGACAAATAAATCATTGCTCACCCGCTGAATAAATCCCGACAAATTAGTCATCCATTTTTCAAGCTCTTCGCTGACCGAAAGCATCAACGCGGTTTTTTCCGCCTCGTTGAGTCCCTGCATAATTTCGTCGTAATTGTCAACTTGAATGTACATTAAAACCGTTCGGCTCTGCGCGTACTCAATTTTCAGTTCCTCGTACTTTGTAATTTCTTGCGAAAAAATCACCATAAGCGGAGAGAAATCGGGATTTTGCAAACTCATCTGCCGATAACGCACGCGAAAATATTTGTACGTCGAAATATTTTTTTCGTCATCAGAATCTTTTTTGTACTCAACTTTTGCGATATAAGTGCCGGCCTTCAAATTTTTTGAATGACCTTTCGGCAAATTTTCCAAAACTTCGTCCTGCAAAATTCCGCACCAAAAATCGTTGACGTTTACGCCCTGTTCAGGTTTTTTCACGGAATAATTTTTTGTCAGCTCGTTGCACCATTGAAGTTGCCCGTTTTCATCGACGACCATAACCGATTGCGGAATGTTCAACATCGCATATTGCATCATTTCCTTGCCGCCGCCGATAACATTTTGACAGTACTCCTCAAATTTTTTATTTCGATAGACGCATCTTTCGCGGGCAAAAAGCGCAAGCATAAACCAGACCAAAAACGCCGCCGCCGCCAAATATTTGTTATACTGTGAAATCACCGCGACCATAATTAACATAACGGCAAGATTAATCAGTAAGTCCGGCCACGCTGATAAATTTCTCGGCACATCATCACCCCTTGTTTAGTGAATAGTGGACAGTGGGTAGGGAGTAGGGAGTAGGGAAAATCACTTTCCACCAAACAGTTTTTTTCTGTAATCAAAAATCATGTCGAACAGCCCGATAAACGCCGCAATTTGTGCGAACATCATATTTAAAATTATCAGGGCGAAAATCAGCCGCCGCAAAAGTTTTGAAATTTTATATCTGTCCGCCGCGAAAGAAAAAACCGCCAGACCTTGAATCAAGCCGACACCCATCGACAAAAATGTTGCGTTGACCGAAATTATATGAATCAAGCCCCATTGACGAGTTGCGCCCCAATACATTCCCAAAATCGCGAACGCCGCAATGTAAAAGAAAAAATTCGGGAATCGCCACTCTTTGAACGGCGGCAACGGTTCGACAAATTCGAAGTGAAGTTTTTGAAAAATCCATTTCGAGGTTAAGTAACAGGCGACCGTGTTCACCAGTGCAACCAAAACTACGATCGTCGGCATTAAAAAACTCATCAGTTCCAAAACCGGCGCGACTTGGCTTTTCATTTCATTTAATTGAGCTTGGTCAACGCCGATATTTTCGTAAAATTTGAACGACTCCTCAAAAGATTCTTTCAGCATGGAAATTTCCGTCTCCGTGAAATTTATTCCCATCACCAAAAGAACGAACGCGATTGCGGTAACTTGCGCGGCTATCGACGATAAAAAAGTTGCAAAAAAACATTTCACCGTCCCGAATTTTTGAGTTATGCACCAACCCAAAATCACTCCGCAAATATTTATCGTAAAGGCGAGTCTTGCCGCGAGGAGCGGACCCATAAACATCGACAGCAACATAAACGACACGATTAAAGCGGTTAACCCTCTGCCCGCGCCCTGTCTGAGCGTCAAAATTACGAACGGCACCGCGCAAAAAAATTCTACCGCCATTCCGATTACCGGCAAATAAGTTGCGGCCAAGCCCAGCACAACCGAAATCGCAACGAGCAAGCCGCCTTCAACCACAGGCGTACTTTTCATTTAATCGCCCCGAATACAAATTTTTCTACCGCCTCCGCAAAGCCGTCATCTTCGCAAGGAGCAGTTTGAAAGTCACAGGATTTTTTCACCGAGTCAATCGCGTTGCCCATTGCAATACTTTTACCCGCCGCCAAAAGCATCGGCAAATCGTTTTCGCTGTCACCAATCGCCATAACTTCGGAAATGTTCACGAAAAATTTTTCGGCAAGAATTTTAATCGCCGCCGCCTTCGACACGCCCGGACAAACAATTTCGTTAAATTTCGGCGTGGAACGAGTAACAGAAATTTTTTCGCCGAATTCAATTTTCAAAGCGTCGGAAATTTTTTTTGTCTCCTCAAGACCGTTTGAAATAGTCAACATCTTGCAGACGTGAGCAGTTTTTTCGCGCATTTTTTCCCAGCCGATTGCTTCGCCCGAAACTTTTTGAGATTGCTCATAAAATTTTGCAAACTCATTGTACTCGGGAAAAAATAAATTGTCTTCCGAATAATTTTGCACGTAAAAATTATTTTTTTCAAAAAAATTCGTCAGCTCAACAACAAGTTCCGGCGGCAAACATTTTTCATGTAAAATTTCGCCGTCCACAGATTTTATCAACGCGCCGTTGTAAGTTATCAGCGGCACGTTTACGCCGAGTTTTTCCGCAATCGGCAAAGTCGCGCGATACATTCTGCCCGTCGCCAACGTTACAATAATTCCCGCCTCTGCCATTTTTTTTACCGCCGCAATATTTTTTTCGGAAATATTTTGACCCGAAACCGTCAAAGTCCCGTCAATATCGCTGACAAATAATCTCACAGACATTTTTTTCGCCCCTTAATAAAAAAAATAACCCGATAAAAAAATCGGAGTTAATTATAAAATTATTCATTTACATGCGTCAAGAATTTTTCGGAAAATGATTTTTTTAAAGGAAAAATTTTTATAATAAAGAATTTATTTTCAACAAAAATTTTTGGAGGTTTTGAAAAAAGATGCAGGGTATTGTACTTTCTTACCGCGGCAAGGAGCCGAAAATCGCCGATAATGTTTTTATTGCTCCCACCGCCTCTGTTGTCGGCGACGTGGAAATCGGCACGGGTTCAAGCATTTGGTTTGGCGCGACAGTGCGCGGAGATTTTCAGCCGGTAAAAATCGGCGCGTTTACAAACATTCAGGACAACGTGACAGTTCACGTTATGGGCGACGCACCGACCGAGATCGGAAATTACGTAACTATCGGACATAATGCGCTGGTTCATTGCAGAAGAATCGGCGACAACTGCTTAATCGGAATGGGTTCGATAATTTTGGGCTATTCGGAAATCGGCGAAAATTGCATCATCGGCGCGGGAACTCTTTTGACTCAATATAAAAAAATTCCGAGAAATTCTCTTGTCTTCGGAAATCCTGCGAAAATTATGCGTGCTCTTCGCGACGACGAAATTACGGCTCTGCGGGCTTCGGCGATGGAATATCACGAATGCGCAAACGAATATGTTCAATATCTTTTCAGAAGTCAATGGCAGGAAAATTTTGAGGACTGAAAAAAATTTTTTGCAAAAAAATTCCCTCTCGATTTTTTTTAATCGGAGGGATTTTTTTTTAAACTTTATCCTTGCAGTCCGAACAGTAGCCGAAAAATTTTACTTCGTGGTTGACGATCTGAAAATCAAAATTTTCGGCGATAAATTCTTCAAGCTCATCCAAAAAATCTTCTTTAAACTCAATGACTTTTTTGCACTTCAAACAAATCAGATGATGATGATTGTGAACATCGGGATCAATCGCGGCAAGTTCATAACGTGCGCAACCGTCGCCGAAATCCACCTTAGTCAAAATTCCCAACTCGTTCAAAAGTTCGATATTTCTGTAAACAGTAGCCAAACCGAAGTCAAAATTTTTTTCGCTCAAAATTTCATGAACATCTTCCGCGCTCAAATGGCAACCGCCGGAGTTGTCCGCAAAGACCTGCAAAATTTCTTTTCGTTGCGGAGTAGTTTTGTAACTGTGCTGTGCCAATTTTTTGCGCAGGTTTTTCGGCTCAAAAAGTTGACGCTCTCTCATTAGTTTTTCTCCTCCAAGTTAAAAAATTCATTTTCCGCCGCCATGCAAATCATATGATAAATCGGCAAGTGAAATTCTTGAACGGTGTAAGCCGAATCAGCCGGCGCACAAATTGCGAAGTCCGACAAATGTTTGAGCCTGCCGCCGTGTCGCCCCGTCATCGCGATTGAAGTGATTCCCATAATTTTCGCAACCTCGACCGCGTAAATAACATTTTCCGACATACCCGAAGTCGAAATCGCCAGCAAAATATCCCCGCGCTTGCCGATTCCGAAAACTTGTTGAGCAAAAGACAAATCCGGCGCGTTATCATTCGCATAAGCAGTTGTCAAGGCAGTTTCGCCGACCAGAGAAATGGCGGGCAAGGCGCATTGTAAATTTGCCTTGAAATAATTCACGTCGCCGGGAAAAAGTTCTTCGGCTCGTTCGACGAATTTTTTATTAAAGTCGTCAATTTTTCTCGGCAGAAGAAAACCCTTCATCATCTCGCCGACAACGTGCATCGCATCCGCCGCGCTCCCGCCGTTCCCGCAGACGATCAATTTGTTTCCGCCTCGAAAACTTTTGCAAATTTTTTCAACCGCCGTAAACAAACTTTCTCGACAAATTTCCAGCGCAGGATAACGCTCAATGAGTTCGACAATTTTTTTTGCGGTACTTTTTTTTATAACGCTCATTCCTTTCCAAAAATCGATAAAATTTTATAATGCGGAAAAAATATTGTCAACCAATGCGCCGGTCAAAAATTTTTTCCGATTTTTAAAAATACATTAAAAATTTTTAGAGAGAGGTTAAGAATTGGCGTTAAATCTGGACAGAACGACTTTTTAATATTAAAATCCGAACATAAGAAAAAAAGTTTGCAGGGAGTCAAAGCGGAGGGAAAAATTTATGAAAAACAAAATTTCTGTAACCAAGGGCGACAACAAAATCCATTTTTATCTGCAGTCGGGCGGCAAACGCTACTATCTTTTCACGCAGAGTTTTTCAAAAGGCGTTTACCAATTTTTTCAGGGCGGACGTTCAGAGGCGGAACTTTATAAATATAAAAACTGGCGCAAAAACCCGCGCTTGGATAAAACGATTGAAAAAATTCCACTCTACACGCGTTACGTTTTGAAAGAAGAAGCCGCGTAAAATTACTTGCCATTCCATTTTCACATAAATTAAATTCGTCGAGAAAAATCGGCGAATTTTTTTTTTCGCAAATAAAAGACAAATTCCGAGTAAACAAGAATGAATTTTTTCTGAAACAAGAACGATTGCCCATTGTACGCTCTAAATATCAGTGTTAAAATTCGCACCGTCGGCAGGGACGCCGGCAACACGAGAACACTTTAAGGAGTGATTAAGATGAAATTTGCTTACAGAGTTATCAGAAACAAAAAAAACAACCCCGACTCACAGGACAAAAATTTGAAAAAAGTTGCGGCAGTTCCCGCAAACGTGGTGTCCTTCATTCTCGTGGCTAAAGTTATGCTTGGTTTTCGCGAATGTGCAAAGATGGTAAAGATTGCGCAGGATACGGGTTGTAAATTTGAAATTGCATCCGGCACCAAGTCCGGCACTTCGGACAGTATCTTGTCGCTTGCCGCGCTGGAAATTTCTGCGGACAAAAGTCTTGTTTTGACGGTTAAAGGCGATCGCAACGATGAAGCCTTGAAAGGAATTTCCAAAATCATCAGCGGCGAAATCGAACTGTGAAAAAATTTTTCTGCTCTAAATTTTAAATATAAAAAAAAGCGCGATCTTTCAAAAAAAGGTTGCGCTTTTTGATTAAAAAAAAACCGCCGATTTTTTTTTCGACGGATTTTTTTTATTTACAATCTGACAACGCCGAGAACTTGAATTTCGACCGACGGATTTATTTCCGCGTGAGAAACGATTATGAGTCCGGGCGTTGAGCGGGCAACAAGTTTTCTGAAGTAGAGACGAACTGCCGGGCTCGTCAAAACGACAGGCTGATAACCCATATTTGAAAGTTTTTCGATTTCCGCGTTGAGTGAAGAAGTCATGCGGCGCATTGAATCGGGATCCAAGCTGACGTAAGAGCCGTGATCCGTGCGCTGAACTCCCGCCGCAATCCGATTTTCCAGCGCGGGATCGAGCGTGATACAGGGCAAAACGTTATCCTGCACGACTTGTTGAGTAATTTGTCTTGCCATTGCGTGGCGGACGTATTCGGTAAGAATTTCGGTATCTTTCGTGGCGCGTGCATAATCCGCGAGAACTTCCATAATCGTCGCCATATCGCGGATAGAAATTCTTTCGTCCAAAAGATTCGCCAAAACTTTTTGAATTTCGCCCACGCCCATAAGTTCGGGAACGACTTCGTTGACAAGACTTTGATGAGTTTTCGCAAGGTTGTCGATAAGATTTTGAGTTTCCTGCCGACCGAGAATTTCCGAAGCGTGTTGCTTAATAATTTCCGTCAAATGCGTCGCAAGAACAGAAACCGCATCAACAACGGTGTAGCCGTTCAATTCGGCTTGCTCGCGTTCACTTTCCGGAATCCACAGCGCGGGCAATCCAAAGGCCGGCTCAATCGTTTCAATACCGGGAACTTCTTCAAAAACCGTGCCCGAGTTCATCGCAAGAAAATGATCCAACATCAATTCACCTCGCGCAATTTCCATTCCCTTCAGCTTGACGATATAAGCATTAGGTTTAATTTGAATGTTATCGCGTATTCGGATTGTAGGGACGACTAAACCGAGTTCAAGCGCACATTGTCGTCGAATCATCACAATTCTGTCAAGTAAGTCGCCGCCTTGACCGGTATCAACAAGCGGAATCAATGAATAACCGATTTCCAGTTCCATCGGGTCAACCTGCAGGAGTGAAACGATATTTTCGGGCTTCGTCGCCTCCGCGCGTTCTTTGATTTCCTGCTCCTCTTCGCGTACTTCGTCGGGGACGGCAACTTTTTTATGCAAATTATAACCGACTAAGCCGCAGAAACACGCAAGCGCGAAAAACGGAATACCGGGCAGACCGGGAACGATTGACAACATTCCGAGAACGCCTGCATTGATGAAGAAAATTCTTTCGTTGTGGAAAAGTTGCTTGACCAAATCGTGCCCCAAGTTGCCTTCGGAAGCGGCGCGGGTGACGATAATACCTGTTGCCGTCGAAATTAACAGCGCGGGAATTTGGCTGACAAGACCTTCGCCGACGGTCAAAAGCGTGTAAGTTTGAAGAGATTCGACCGCCTCCAAGTCGCGCATAACCATGCCGATAACAAAACCGCCGCCGATGTTAATTATCATTATGATAATTGCGGCGATTGCGTCACCTTTAACGAACTTTGTGGCACCGTCCATCGCGCCGAAGAAATCCGCTTCGCGCTGAATTTTTTGCCGTCGCTCTTTAGCTTCCTCGTCAGTTATCGCGCCCTGGTTTAAATCCGCGTCAATGGACATCTGCTTACCGGGCATTGCGTCCAAAGTGAAACGCGCCGAAACTTCCGCAACACGTTCAGAACCTTTGGTTATGACGATAAAATTTATGATAACCAAGATTATAAACATAATGAAGCCGACAACCGCATTCCCGCCGACGACGAAATTGCCGAAAGCCGTGATAACTTCGCCAGCGTAACCGTTAATCAAAATCAGTCGCGTTGAAGAAATATTCAGTGCCAGCCGAAACAGCGTTGTCACGAGCAGCAGCGAGGGGAAAACGGATAGATCCAACGCCTCTTCGTTATAAATCGCGCTCATTATGACGATGAGCGCGATGGTTATATTCAGGCAAATTAAAAAGTCCAAAAGTACCGTCGGCAAAGGAATAATCATCATTATGACGATCATAACCAACGTTATCGCGATAATTACGTCGCTGTACTTTTGTATAAACGAGCCCAGCGTAGAACCTCCCGATACTTCTGCGGGTAAAGCCATTTCCTTCAACCCCTCGAAAAATTAACGATTTACTTAAAAATTTTTTATGTCATTTACGCCGCCACGCGTGACGGGCGAAAAGTTTTTTTCTTCAATTTGTAAACGTAGGCGAGCAATTCCGCAACAGCTTTATATAACTCTTGCGGAACGCTCCCGCCGACTTCGACTGTTTCATAAAGTGCACGCGCCAAAGGTTTATTTTCAACAATCGTGATATTATTTTCCCGCGCGATTGTTTTTATTCTTTCCGCAACCAAGTCTTGACCTTTAGCAAGAACCATCGGCGCAACCATTCCCGCTTCGTACATAATTGCAATCGCCAAGTGAGTCGGGTTTGTGACGATTACGTCCGCCTTCGGAACTTCCTGCATCATTCTTTGCATCGCCATTTCGCGTTGTTTTTGTTTGATTTTGGCTTTGATTTTCGGATCGCCTTCCATTTGTTTATATTCGTCCTTGACTTCCTGCTTGGTCATTTTCAAATCTTGCGTCATCTGCCATTTTTGATAAGCATAGTCGAGCACCGACATAACGAATATAACGGCTATGACCTGAAACGCCATCGCAAAAACTTTGTTGGCTATTTCAACCAAGCTGTGAGTTAAATCGTAGTAGATAAAATACGGCATATACGGGATTTCATCTTTCAAGAAAAGATAAAGAAAAAATCCGATAACAACTATTTTTATCAGCGATTTAACAAGTTCGATGAGCGCACGTTTTGAAAAAAATCTGCCGAAACCGTTTATCGGATTGAGCTTGCTCAACTTGAAGCCGAGCGGTTCCGTGGTCAACAAAAATCCTACTTGATAAAAATTCACCGCCAAACCGAAAGCCATTATCCCCAACATTATCGGCAAGGAAGTTTTTCCCAGAAGTAAAATAACGCTCACAAAAATTTCGCCGATGGATTCTGTTGACACTTCGCCGCCCAAGTTTGAAAAAACATAAGTTGCATAATCCGCGATATTTCCGTAAATATAATCCCACAAAATCCTCAAGCCGAGAAAGCCGCCCAAAAGAACGAACGTTGCGTTGAGTTCCTGACTTTTCGCGACTTGACCTTTGTTCCTTGCGTCATTGCGCTTTTTATCGGTCGGTTCTTCGGTTTTTTCTCCGCCGTCGTCGAATCGCTGAAGGTCGAAGAAAAATTTTTCGGAAATTAAATTTTCGTCACGGGGAAATAAGTCTGATTGCTGTGGAAATATCAGCGTACATTTCACTAAACATCACGTCCAAAAACAAAACATAGAACGGCATGAGCATAGCCAACATAAAAAGACCAATCAACAAGTGCATCGGGATACCGATAACGAAAATATTCATCTGCGGCATTGTGCGGGCAAGGATACCCATTCCGACGTTTGTTATCAAAATGGCGAACGTTACGGGCATCGCGATTTTCATTCCGGTCAAGAAAACTCCCGCCGTCAAATCAATCATAAATTCAGCAAGCGACTGATTCCAAACAAGACCGTCGAGCGGCACGGAACGAAAACTTTCGACCAACGCCGCAATTATAAAATGATGACCGTTTACTACAAGAAAATAAATCGTCGCCAAGTTGTGCAGAAAACCGCCGATTAACGGAGTTTGTTGTCCGGAGTTCGGATCCATCAAGTTTGCAACGGCAAAACCGACCTGCAAGTCCATAATTTTGCCCGACATATTTATTGCCGCCATAACAACGAAGGAGATAAAACCGATCATCCAGCCGATAGCGAGTTCTTGAACGACTGTTCCCGCGAACATCCAGATATTTGCAGGCGCGGTTATCGTCGTTTCTTTGACGAGGACGGGAAAAATTAAAATAGCCATTGCAACAGCCGTTCCCGCCCGAAAATTCGCCGGAATCGTCAAGCCGCCGAAGAAAGGCGAGATAAAAAAAATTCCGCTCGTCCTCGTCAGCACAAGCAAAAACGCCGCCAGCTGTCCTTGAAATATGTCATAGAGATCTGTTTCAATCAAAATCGCATATCCTTAACTGATTCGCGCAGGAATATTTACAAAAATTCCCGTGAAAAATTCGACCATTATGCTCAACATCCACGGACCGAAAATTAAAATCGCGACGAAGACGGCAATAATTTTCGGGATAAAAGCGAGTGTCTGTTCTTGGATTGAAGTTGTTGCCTGAAAAACGCTGACCGTAAGACCGACAGCCAAGCCCAACCCGAGCATCGGCGCGGAAACGATTATAACCGTCATCAACGCTTCTTGACCGAGCTGTATAACTAAATCCCCCGACATTTTTCATCACCTGAAACTTGTTATTAACGAACTCATAACCAAATGCCAGCCGTCTATCATTACGAAGAGCAAAATTTTAAACGGCAGGGAAATCATGACCGGCGGCAACATCATCATACCCATTGACATCAGCGTTGTTGCGACGATCATATCTATGACAATGAACGGCACATAAATCATAAATCCTATTTGAAATGCCGTTTTCAGTTCGCTTATCATAAACGCCGGGATTAACGCCAAAGTTGAAACGTCTTCTTGCGAATTGGGTCTTTCTGCGTCGGATAAATTCACGAAAAGAGCCAAGTCCGCCTCTCTCGTTTGCCGAAACATAAATTCGCGAATCGGATCAAGTGTGTTATTTATCGCCTCTTCTTGAGAAATTTGTCCGTTTAAGTAAGGCTGTATTCCGTTTTCGTTTGCCTGGCTCCAATAAGGCGACATTATGTAAAACGTCAAGAACATCGCCAAGCCGATAACGACTTGGTTCGGTGGCACGTTTTGAGTTGCCATTGCCTGCCGCAAAAATCCGACAACGACGACAATTCGCACGAAAGAAGTCGTCATCAGCAAAATTGCGGGCGCGATCGTGGCAATCGTCAAAATCGCCATAACCTGCAAAGTTGTCGAGACATCCTGCGGACTTTCCGCCGTGCCTATGTCAACGTTGACGCTCGGAATCAGCGGCGCGGCATCTGCCGTATTTGACAGCGCAAAAAAAATTATCAGCGCGTAATAAAATTTTGACAACATTTAACAATCACTTTTTCTTAAAAATCGGCGGAATTTTTTTCACCAAATCCGAAACGCTCCC
>CAJOCT010000018.1:0-1365 GCA_905236725.1 uncultured Selenomonadaceae bacterium
ACCGATTTGAACGACGACTTAAAAAATATTTTGAAAAAAATTCGCGCGGATGTTGCAGAGCATGTCGGCGCGGCTGAGCAATCCGACGATATTACGATGATGGCTCTTCGTTTTAACGGAAAAAAATAAAATTTTCTTCTCAAAAAAAATTTTTCCCGATGAAAAGTCGGGGATTTTTTTTTGTGTTATAATTGAAAAAAATTTTGGGGATGATTTTTTGATAAAAAAAACTTTTGAAATTACAGGAATGAGTTGTTCGGCTTGCAGTGCGCGAATTGAAAAAGCTGTCGGGAAGATCGTCGGCACGGAAAATGTCAGCGTAAATCTTTTGACAAATTCAATGCAAGTTAATTTCGACGAAAAAATTTTTACTGAAAAAAATATTATTGACGCGGTAGAAAATGCGGGTTACGGCGCGAGTTTAAAAAATTCCACGAAAAAAAATATTTCCGCAGAAAAAAATTCTGTCGATGAACTTTCTGAAATGAAATTTCGGCTCAAGTGGTCGATAATTTTTTTGATTCCGACAATTTTTATCGCGATGAACAAAAATTTTTTCGCAAGAGAAGATGCGATAACTTTTTCATTCGCGCAATTTTTGTTAATTTTGCCGATTATGTATCTCAATCGAAAATTTTATATAAACGGCTTCAAAAATTTATTTAATTTCGCGCCGAATATGGACACTTTAGTCGGTCTCGGATCGATGTCGGCGGCGATTTTCGGAATTTTTTCGATTTTTATGATTGGTCACGGGCTCGGAACGCAAAATTTTTCTCTCGTCGAAGAATACAGCGCGAATTTATATTTTGAGTCGGCCGGAATGATTGTAACTTTAATCACAGTCGGAAAATTTTTTGAAAGTCGCGCGAAAAAACAAACTGCGCGGGCAATTGAAAATTTGATAAATCTTGCGCCGAAAACTGCAAACATTTTGCGAAACGGCGAAAAAATTCAAATTTCTGTCGATGAATTGAAAATAGGCGATGAAATTATTGTTCGACCCGGCGAAATTTTTGCGGCGGACGGAATTATTTTTGAGGGCGAAACTTTTGTTGACGAATCGGCGATAACAGGCGAAAGTTTGCCTGTGAAAAAAATTTGCGGCGAAAAAGTTGTCGGCGGCACGATAAATAAAAACGGTTTTATAAAATTTCGCGCGGAAAAAGTCGGCGAAGATACCGCACTGAAAAAAATTATTTCTCTCGTCGAGGAGGCGAGCGCGAGTAAAGCTCCGATTTCTAAACTTGCAGATAAAATTTCAGGAATTTTCGTCCCCGCAGTGATTTTTATTTCGATTTTTGCGGGAATTTTTTGGATTTACAGCGGCGCGAGTTTTGAATTTGCATTTTCGATTGCGATTTC
>CAJOCT010000018.1:1432-29325 GCA_905236725.1 uncultured Selenomonadaceae bacterium
GGCGAGGCGTTGGAAACTGCGGGAAAAATCGACACAATTTTTTTTGACAAAACCGGAACTTTGACGGAGGGAAAACCTTTTGTCACGAATTTAATTTTAAATGACATTGACGAGAAAAATTTTTTGGAAATTGCGGCGGGCTTGGAGTCGAAAAGCGAGCATCCGTTGGCAAAGGCGATTTTAAATTTTGCGGAAGAAAAAAATATTTTGCCGCGCGAGATGAAAAATTTTCGTGCGATTTTCGGAAAAGGAATAATTTCCGAAAAATATTTTTGCGGGAGTGAGAAATTTTTTGAGGAGAAAAATTTCAATCTTTCCGAAATTCGAGAAAAAATTTCCGAATTGGCGAGAGAGGGAAAAACTCCGATAATTTTTGCGGAAAATAAAAAAATTTTGGGAATAATTGCGGTTGCGGACGTTGAGAAAAAAAGTTCAAAAATTGCAGTCGAAGAGTTTAAAAAATTGAAAATCGAAACTGTTATGTTGACGGGCGACAATAAATTTACGGCGAAAAATATTTCTGAAAAACTTGGAATAAAAAATTTCATTGCGGAAGTTTTGCCGGAAGAAAAATCACGCGAAATAGAAAAATTTCAATCTGCGGGAAAAAAAGTTGCGATGGTCGGCGACGGCGTGAACGATGCTCCCGCACTCGTAAAATCTGATTTGGGAATTGCAATCGGCGCGGGAACAGATGTAGCGATTGAGAGCGCGGACGCAGTTTTGGTAAAAAATAATTTAATGGACGCGGTGAGCGTGATAAAATTATCTCGCGCGGTGATGAAAAATATTCGCGAAAATTTATTTTGGGCGTTTTTTTACAACATAATTTGCATACCGTTGGCGGCGGGAATTTTTTATAAAAATTTCGGAATAAAACTTTCGCCGATGATCGGAGCGGCGGCAATGAGTTTATCAAGCGTCTGCGTTGTATTGAATGCATTGCGATTAAAATTTTTGAAATTTGACAGGAAAAATTTTTCTGAAGTCGAAAAAAATAATCCCGAAGTGAAAATTGAAAAAATTTTTATGAAAAAAGTTGAGGAGGAAGAAAAATTGAAGACCACATTAAAAATTGAAGGAATGATGTGTAAACATTGTCAAAAACACGTTCACGACGCATTGGCGAAAATGGACGGCGTGGAAAGTGTCGAAGTGAGTTTGGAAAATAAAAATGCGATTGTAACTTCCGAAAAAGAAATTTCAATCGCAGATTTCAAAAAAACTGTCGAAGACGCGGGATATGAACTCGTCGCGTAAAAAAATTTTAATATTCAATGGTATATTCACCGGTGGTCGGGTTCCAATTTTCGGAAATAACTTGAGGAACTTTGCCACCGTTATTTTTTATCGCAATAACTTGAGCGGCGCGGCGAGCCATCAACTTTGCCTGCACCGAATTAGAAATATTCGCGGGAGATTTTCCGACGGCGGTTGAGGCTTCAACTGAAGAAAAACCTCCGAAAAAAGAATAATTTTTTTCATTTTTAAAATCTCCCTTCGTAAATTTATTTTCTGCCTTTTTTTATGCGCGAAGGAAGAAATTATGACAAAAAAACCTCCGAAAAAAATTTTTTCAGAGGTTAAATTTTTTTAACGATATTTCTGAATAATCGCGTTCAAAACATTTTCCTTGTCGTTATAATTCACAGGGTCTTTATACGTCAGTTTGTGGAAAAAATTTTCTTTCAAAAGTTGTTCATAAGGAAAATTTTTGTATGGATCATTCAAATGTTGCACCAACTTATGAACTTCGGGGTTGTTAATCGGCACGGCATCAATTTCATTTTTCACGAAAGGAATTTTATCATACGCAACATCAATCATATAATCCATTAAAAAATAATCGACAGCCCCGTCAAATTCTTTCCAATACTCATTATAAAAATCTTTCAAAAATGCAAACAGCGGATTATGCAAAATTGAAGAGCCAAGCAAAAATACTGCCCAACGTGCGTAGGTGATGTACCAAACATAAAATCCGGAAGTTCTCACATATTCGTTTTGCATATCTTTCGTTTGACAAATTTTTTGACTGTAAAAAGGTTGATCCAAAAGATTTTTATGTTTTTCAAGCGGATCGGTGACAAGCATTGTCGAATCGATCCACAAACCGCCGAATTTTTCCAAAAGATTTGCGCGAATAATATCCGAAAAATGTGCGGGACCAATTTTTCCTTCGCGAAATTTTTTCAAAATATAATCGGGCAGTTCGATGTAATCCGAAAAATTTTTTTCGTCGATGAAACAAATTTTATAATCGCCCGCATTCATTTTTAAGCTGTTATAACAACTTTGAATTATCGGCGGCAAATTTTTTTCTCCCTGCAGCCAGCAATAATAAATTTGATAATCTTTAACTTGCTCAAATTTTTCGTCTGGCATAATTGCCGAATATTTTTGAATCAGATTATAAAATTTTTCGCGCAAGAAAATTTTAATTTGTTCGTTGTGAGCAAGTGAATTCATTCCGTTTGCAAACTGTTGAATTTGCGCCTGCTGATTTTGAATAATTTGATTTTGTCGGAGAAAATTTATATTGAGAGAATTCATTCGTCCGAAAAGAAAAGCTGTCAACGCGGTTTTATCGTCAACTTCGTTCAATTCTTTGCGAATGAGTGAATCAAGTTTAGCGGCTGGAATTTGCGCGTAAAGCGAAAAAGTTCTAATCGTGTGATTTTTTATCAAAAGTTCAAAAACTTGATATTTGTATTCGGGATTTTTTTGGAAAATTTCAAAATTCGCCATAAAATCGTCGAGAATTTTTAAACCTCTGAAAAGCGAATCAGTCCAACGATGAATCATTTTATCGGCGGGCATTTTTTCCCACGTGAAAGAATTTTGATTATTTCTCCAAACGTAAAAAACATTCGGTACGCGAAGAATTTTTTTCGCCTTGCACAAAATAAAAAAAGTGAAAATTAAATCCTCACCGCTTCTGAAATCGGGAAAAGTTAAATTATTTTGCATAATAAAATTTCTTCGCAAAAGCATATTCCAAGGCACGGCTCCAATTTTTTCGTTTACAAAATCAAAAATTCTTTCGGAAATTTCATCTGACATAAAAATCGGTTGAGTGATGACATTTGTATCAACTATCTGTAAAAAATTTTTATTTGTTGTAATTGATTCGCCCGCCGCTCTGTAAAATTTTTGGCAGTGAACGACGTCGGCAGAAAAATTTTCGGCGGCGGTATAAATTTCTTCGAGCGCGGTTGAAGTAATTGCATCGTCAGCATCGACAAACATCAAATATTTTCCGCGCGAAAATCTTATTCCGATATTTCGAGGAGTGCCGGGACATCCGCCGGAATTTTTTTCGGATTTAATCAGTTGAAGTCGTCCGTTAAATTTCGGAAAATAATTTTCGACAATTTCGCGACTTTTATCCGTCGAGCAATCATCAACGACGATAATTTCGTAATCTTCAAAAGTCTGCGCGAAAATGCTGTCGAGACATTCTCCGATATATTTTTCAACGTTGTACATCGGAATTATTACGGAAATTGCGGGAATGATTTTTTTGTTTGACAATTTTAAAATTTCCTTTCACTTTTGATTTAATTGCGCTTGAAGTTCTTGAATTTTTTTCTGTTGTTGCTGAATAATTTGATTTTGCTGAATCAAATTTGCATTTAAAACATTCATTCTGGAAAATAAAAATGCCGTGAGCGCGGTTTTGTCTTCAACTTGCTCAAGTTCTTTGCGAATAAATTTGTCGAGTGCGGCAGTCGAATTTTGAAAATACACTGGGATAACGCGTTGTAAATGGTCACTCGCAAAAAATTCAAGGACAGCGAATTTATATTCGGGTTGCTTTTGAAAAAATTCGTACTTATCCATAAAATTTGAAAGCAGGGTAACGCCTTTCATGACGGATGCTCCATGACGATGAATAGATTTTTCCGCGTCCAGTTTTTGCCTGGTATTTGAATTTAAACGCTCACGAAAAACATAATAATAATTTGGCACGTTGATAATATTTTTTGCACAAATAAGCGTCTCGAAAACAAAAATAACATCGTCACCGATTCCGATTTTCGGGAAAGTCAAATTGTTTGTGACGATTAAATCTCTGCGAAATAAAAAACTCCAAGGCGCAGCCCAAATTTTATAGGAGGTAAATTTTTCTACAAGCTCCGGCAAATTTTTAAAAAGCGGTTCAGGTTGAGTGACGGGAATTTCTCTCCATATAGATACCGCCGTAAGAAATTTTTTATCCGTCATCGCCGTTTCGCCCGGCGATTTAAAAAATTTTCCGCTGTGAACAACGTCGGCTTGAAATTTTTCTGCGACGTTATAAAGTTCTTCAAGAGCGGTAGGCGTCATGGTGTCGTCCGAATCCATGAGAAAAATATATTTGCCGCGAGAAAATCTGATTCCGATATTTCTGGGAACACCTGCGCCGCCGGAATTTTTTTCGGATTTAATCAACTGAAGACGTCCGTTAAATTTCGGAATATAATTTTCAACGACTTCGCAACCTTTATCCGTCGAACAATCATCAACGACAATAATTTCGTAATCGTCAAAAGTCTGCGCGAAAATACTGTCAAGACATTCTCCGATATATTTTTCCACGTTGTACATCGGAATTATCACAGAAATTGCGGGAATAATTTTTTTGTTTGCCAAAATATAACTTCCTTTCAAAAAATTTTCGACGCATAAATTTATCACAGAAAAAAAACTTATGCAATAAAAAAACGGCTTAATCGCCGTCAGTGTAAAAATTTTTTTTATTCTGTGTAAATTATTCTGGACATCTGCCCGATTAAGTCGTAACCGTCCCAAAAAATTCCGATGTCCAACGCCCGACCGATCGGAATAATTCTGTCAATGCCGAGCCAATTATTTTTAACGACCTCTTGAGCCAAAATTTTTGAGTTGAAGCCGAAATAAGTGAGAGTTTGAAATTTTTCGTTGATAATTTCGAGCCAATCCTCCCACGAAGAAAAATTATTTTCGTAAAACAGCCCGAATTTTCCGCGAAGATTTTCAATTCCCTTGAACGGTGCGGAAACTTTTACGCGGTATAAAAAATTATCGTGCTTGAAAAGTTTTTCGGTCTGCGGGAAGTCAATCGCGTTTTGACAGAAATTTGTATATTTCGTCGTGGCTTTTATCGGAGGGAAATCGTATTTTTCATGAACAATTTTTTCAACCGCAGTCCAAAATTTTTCTCTGCCCTGAAAATTTTTTGACGACTTCCACAAAATCAAATGAGGACTGCTGCAGGCATTTTGATCGACAAGATAAGTGTCGTTGTAAAAATTTTGTGCGAGCCGATTTAATTCCGCGTCGTTCAAATTTTCAACAGAATTTTCGTCAATGATCGCGAAAGAATATCTGTCTGCAAAAACCAATTCGGTCGCGCGAGGAGGAATCGGAATTTTTCTGATGTTTTCAATCGTCGAATCGCCGCCCCAAATCAAACGCACGTGACATTTTGCGGAAAAAATTTTCGTCCAATCGCTTTCACGGTCGTAACGAACAATCGCAGTCATTTCACGAATTTTTTTATATTCGTCGCGCATTAAAATTTTATTCAGAATTTCGCAGAGAAAATCGACTTGCGGATAATTTTTTGACGCAACTCGAACAACATTTGCATTTCCCGCCAAAAGTCCGAAAAAGTACGAAAACATAAATTGCACGGGGATATTTGACGGCGTGATGTGAAACGCGAGACCTTTTCCGAGACGAAAATTTTCATCGACAAAATTTTTTTTCAACCGCTGAATATTTCCTTTCCGCGAAAAAAATGCAACCGTCGCCGCGTCGGGAAATTCTCTGTAACGAAAATCTTTCAAAAGTTCTGAAGAAAAATCGTTCAAAAAATTGCAGACTTCATCGCTGTAAGGAGTGAGCGGAGAAAAATTTTTTATCTCTTCGCCAGCCAGATATTTTAGATCGACAGATCGACGGATCGACAGATCGGTAGTTTTTTCATTACGCATTACGAATTGCGCATTACTAATTGCCATAAGTATCGCTGCACCCCCTGACTTCGGCCTGTTTGACCCTGCCGAGAATTTCAAAATATTTTCCCTTTCGACCGCAGGGGCAATCGTCTTCGCCCAAAATTCTGCCTTCGTCTTCAGTCAAAATAATGTGACCGGGATAACTCGACGGCAAAACGCTCATAAGTTCAATAATTCCGACTTCGCCGAAATCGCACGGAGAAAAATCTTTTTCGCGGCGAGTGATAATTTCTGAAAAAATACTCGTATGTAAATGACCGTGTTCGCATTCCAAAAAAATACTTCCGGTTTGTTCAACCATTCCGTAATAATTAAAAACCTGCGTGATTCCGCAAATATTTTTCAACGTCTTTCTAAATTCCGAAGGCGTTAAAGATTGTTCCTGCATTTTTTTCCAGCCGCCGCCGTGAATCAAAACAGCATTGCTCAAGTCGATTTTTAAATTTTTATCGCGCAAAACTTTGAAAAAATATTGCCAGACCATAAAAGTAAAGCCGAATAAAAAAATTTTCTTTCCCTGATTTTCTTCAAGGAAAGAGAGCAGTTTTTCGGTTTGCAAATTCATTTCGTCATCAAGCGCGTAAATGCTGTTTCGCCCGAAGATTGAAAAACCCAAAATTCCCGCACCGCGAGCCGAAAACATAAAGCGATTTTTCAGAACGGAAGGACAATCGATAATTATCATCGGCATTCTTGAATTTCCCGTAAAATCCGTGACAATTTTTACCAGCGTTTTTTGTTGATTCAATGCAGTATTTTTATCGAGAAAAATTTTTGAAACACTCTGACCGCTCGTCCCTGACGAAGTCATCGTTTTGACGATATTTTCTTTAGGCACACTGCGCAATTCGTAATTTTTGAAAAGTCCCACCGGCAAAAAAGGCAATTCCTCAAGCTCAAAATTTTTTTCCTGTGAAAAATTCAAAGCGTCCAACATTCGGGCATATTCCGCAGAATTTTCGTAATGATATTGAGTAAGCTCATTCATATATTTTGTAAACTTCTGACGCTTCTCATCTTTTGCCAAATAAAACGGCGGCAAATTTAAATATTCCTGTTGATTTTCCGGCATGGTTTCAACTCCCGAATTTTTTTTAAATCGTCACGTCGTATTTCAGCAAAATTTCTTTGCCCTTGCCGAAAGTTCCGAAATCCAAAATATCTTCGGTCTCAAGCATAATATCGAAAGCATCTTCCAGCCCCGCCATAAGCCGCATATGTCCGACAGAATCCCACTCGGGAATACTTTCATAAGCAAGTTCATCGGTGATAACATTGTCGTCGATTTCAAAAGCCTCTTTGAAGGCGTTTTTATATTTTTCAAGATTATCCATAACTTTTTAACTCCTAACCCTTAAAATTCCCACGTGTCATAAATTTTTGTGTTTGAAAGATTAACCGCCGCCGTGCCGAGTGAAAGCCCGATACCGAATCCGCACATCAAAACCTTGTTTAAGTTTTCCGCAGAAAAATTTTTATGACAGTTGCTCAACAAAAGCGGAATTGTTGAACCGGCAGTGTTGCCGAGATGTTTTATCGTATTCGGGCAACGATCTTCTTTGACTTTTATCCTTCTGCGCAAAAAATCCACAATAATTTTATTCGCTTGATGAAGTGCAAAAAGTCCGACGGAATCTTTTTCCCAGCCCGCAAATTTCAGCGAATCTTCAATCAATGGCGGCACTTGAGACAATGCAAAATTCATGACCGCCATGCCGTCCATGTAAGTATATTCAAGCCAATGAGTATTTCCCTCCGCGTCAATAAACGGTTCGGCAGTTTTTTCAGACTTGGGCATACGAAAACCGCCCGCCTCGATTATCAACTGCTTATAACCGCTACCGTCCGAAAAGATTTCAAAGGCAAATTCGTCCTCTCCGCGCTCGACAATCGTCACCGCAAAACCGTCGCCTAAAATCATTCGGTTTGCCCTGTCCTCTTCGTGCAAAGTTCTGACGTGAGTATCGCCGACAAACACCAAAACCCTTTGACAACTGCCGGAAGAAATTAACAGTGACGCTTGATAAATTCCGTAAATATAACCCGTGCAACCATAGTTAATTTGAAAAGCAACGGTATCTTTCGGAAGTCCCAATCTGTCTTGCATAATCGTCGCGGCAGTCGGGATAGTATAATCGGGCGTTTGAAAGACCATGACAATTCCGTCGAAGTCGTCGGGCTTAAAATTACTTTCCGCCATCAATCTTTTCGCAGTTTCCGCATAATAATCGGACGAACAAAGATTTTCGTCGGCAACGTGCACGGATTCAACGCCGGTCGACTCCATAATTCTTTTAATGTCTTTCGCGCTGAAAAACTTTTCATAAACGCTCATCGGCACGACTTTTTTCGGCAGACAAGTCGCAATGTGAGAAATTTTCAGACCATTTAATTTAACTTTCACAAAATCCCTTTGCCTTTTTAAAATTCATGAACTTCACAGAAATAAGTTTTTGTTAAATCGAGTGCCGCAGCCGCGCAAGCCATTCCGTTACCGAATGCGCATAAAATCGCTCTAGACCACTTTCCGAAAGCGTTCGAATTTTCCAAACACAAAGTCAGCGGGATACTTGCTCCGGCGGTATTTCCGAAATTTGTCAAAGTAATCGGAACTTTTTCCGCAGACAAACGAAGTCTTTTCGTCAGAGCAGTTAAAATCGGTTTGCTTGCTTGGTGAAGTGCAAAAATTTCAACGTCGTCTTTTGTCCAATTCATAATGCCGAAAACTTCTTTTATAGCCTTCGGTGCGGCACTTATTGCAAAAGCCATGACCTCCAGCCCGTCCATGTGAGCACTTGCAAGCGTTCGGATATTGCCGTTTTCGTCAGCTTTTTCGACATCGGTCACATTGTGTTTTATCGGAGAACGTCTGCCGCCTGCAGGAATGTACAAGGCTTTTAATAAATTTCCGTCGTTGTAAAAAGAAAATGCGCTTTCACTTTCTCCCGCAGAAATTATTGCGACAGCCGCCGCATCTCCCATCAACGTTTGCATGGATTTATCTTTCTGGTGAACGGTTGCCGCAGTGTCTCCGGCACACAACAAGATATTTTTGCAGTAACCGCTTTGAATTAAAAGAGATGCCTGAAACAATCCGTTTACAAAGCCCGCACATGCCTGATTTATATCGACAATGACGCAATTTTTTTTCAGATTTAATCTTTCCTGTATAACGTAACCGTTGCCGGGCGTAAGATAGTCTGAAATCGGCGTTTCAAAAATTATTCCGTCAATTTCGTTTTTGTCAAAACTCAAAGTTAAAAATAAACTTTCCGCCGCATTTACCGCGTAATCCGTCACCGTCATATTTTTCGGGGCGCGGCGAACTTCTTCAACGCCTGTAATTTTCGTAACTTCATCGAGATTAACGCCGTCAAAATTTAAATTTTTTATCGACAAACGTTCTTTCGGGACTGTGACGGAAACTCCGCGAATAACAGGCGAAGTAAAAATTTTATTTTTCATTTACATCGCTCCCAAAATCTGTCCGCCGTCAACAAGAATATCAGTACCGGTAATCCAGTCGGCTCGATCACTCAATAAAAATAAGACCGTTCCGCTGACTTTGTCCGCAGTTCCTTCACCTAAAAGAAAAGTTTTTTCCGCGCCTTTCGGAACACCAAATTCAGCGGAATAATTATCAGTCATTTCAGTTTTAACCCAGCCGGGACTGACAGTATTAACGCGTTGACGATACTGCGCGATTTCTCTTGCAACAGCTTTCACGGCAACTTGAACCGCCGATTTAATTGAAGAATAAATCATCAACCCTTGAGTTGCCAAATAAGCGGCGTTGGAAGAAAAAGCCACGAAAGACGCGCCGTCAACGGAAAATCTTTTTTTTGTGGCGGATTGCAAAAATTTTAACATTCCCCAGTAACTCGTATCGGTGATTTTTTTCGCCAAATCTTCATTCCAACTGCGAAAAGCCGTAAGTCCCGTAATTCCCGCAGTATAAACTCCGCCGTTGATTTTTCCGTACTCGCCGACGAAATTTTTTATAATCGCGTCCCAATCTTTTGACGCGGCCGCAGTAACATCGACAAAGGCAGGAATAATTTTTCCTTCGCCCTGAAGAGTTTTCATTTGCTCCATAACTTCGACTCGACGGGCAAGGCACAAAACATTTGCGCCGACTTGCGAAAGTTCAAGCGCAATTTGTTTTCCCATTCCGGAAGATGCGCCGACGACGATAAAATTTTTTCCCGCGAAGTCAAATTGAACGTCCTGCATAAATTATTCACCCGCAACCAAGTTATAAAGATCGCCGACGGTTTTTGCGTTGCGAACTTCAGAAGCGCGAATACTTTTTTCGGCGTACTCCGCCGCCATTGCCAAAAAAGCGACGTAACCGAGTGAATCCCATTCGTCAATATCCTCAAGTTTATCGTCGAGGCTGATTTCTTCCTCGCGATTCAAAACATCAAGCATTTGCTCCAAAAATTCTTCCTTAGACACAACAACATCCCTTTCTTAACTGAACAACGATTTAAAAAGATTTTCAAAAATTTTTTTACGCACATTCAGATACATTTCTTTAGTGCGATAAAATTCAATTTGCTCCATGCCGTTACGAAAAAGTTCATGCGGATATTGAATTTCTCCTTCATTCGGCAGAAATCCCATAATTTTATCCATATGCAATGCCTTTCGATTTTTTTTTACGACGTGAATGTATTCTGTATCAACAGTTTTATAACTTAAATCCGAAATCAGAAAATTTCCTTCGATAAATGCGGGGTGCTGAAAATAATTTTTCATTCCCACAAGAAGACGACCGCCTATGCGAACTTTTTTATTTGCATCAAAATCCGTCCAACCGACTGTGCCGAACGGAATATTTTTTTCTTTATCGACGAAGACAAATAACGCCTGAGTTTCGTCAGTCAAATATTTTTCTTCGTACCATTTTTTTTCAAGTTCCAAAGTCAATTTAAAAGACTGATTTAAAAATTTATTCAATTCGGGATTATTTCGCCACTCGACGACGTGAGGAAAAAATTTCGGCTGAATTTCTTCAAGAATAACCGCCCTTCCCTCAAGTCGCACGGGAAAATTATTTTTATCAACCATTTTATTTTACTTTCCCAGCCAAGAAAAATCCGACGAAGATTTTTTCTCTTCTTCGGTATAAGTGACGGTGACGTTACTCGGTGCGCAGACAAAAACATTTTGACTGACTTTTCGGATAACGCCGTTAATTGCGTAAGTCGTGCCGCTGATGAAGTCGATGATTCTTTTTGCGTCGTCAGTGTTTGTATTTTCAAAATTGATTATGACGGGGACTTTATCGCGAAGGCAATTTGCAACGGTTTGAGCGTCGTCAAAACTTGTAGGTCTTACGGTGGTGATCTTCGACTTGACAAGGGTGTTTCTCTGCATATTCATTGAACTGTTTTCCCTGCCCGCCATAGCCGAACTGAAATCAACGACGTTATGACCGACGTAATTGCTCGAAGGAGGCGGAGGAGTTGCCGGAGTTTCTTTTTTATCAAAACTCGGTGCCTGCAAATCCTCTTTCGCCGTGGTTTCAGTCTCGGATTCATTTCCGTCGCCGCTTAGCCCGAAAGTTTTGCTCACCTTGTCCATTATACCCATCTTCCAAAATCCCCCAATTTCTCAAAAATAATTTCTCGCGCCAAAAATCGCCGTACCGATTCGCACGACGTTCGCGCCCTCTTCGATTGCAATTCTATAATCGTTCGTCATTCCCATCGATAAAAAATCAAAGTTTTGACGATTTACTTTAATTTCATCAAAAATTTTTCTCATCTCGGCGAAAAGCGGACGGCACTTTTCAACGTCCGAATAATTCGGCGCAATCATCATCAGCCCGCGCAGTCTCAAATTTTTCAACTCGTCAACTTTTTCGATAAGATTTTTTAAATTTTCTTTGTACACGCCTGATTTTGAATCTTCTTTCGCCAAATTGACTTGAATCAAAATATCTTGAATTTTTTCCGCAGAACTCGCCGCCTTGTCAATCGCCGTCGCAAGATGTTCGCTGTCAACCGAATGAATCAAGTCGAAAAGTTTCACCGCCTGTTTAACTTTATTCGTCTGCAAATGACCGATTAAATGTTTTTTGACTTCGCGGTTGAGGATTGAAAACTTTTCCGCCGCCTCTTGAATGCGATTTTCACCAACGTCGTTTATTCCCCAATCGATTGCCTCGCGCATTAAATCCGCGCCGTGATTTTTCGTAACCGCCACCAAAGTTATCGGCTCATCAATCGCAATTTTTCTTTTCAGCTTGGAATTTTCAATTTCCGCCGAAACCATTTTTAAATTTTGGGCAACTTCGCTCAAAAAAACTCACCTCAAAACTTGGATAAACGGAATTATACAGAAATCAAACTTTAAAATCAATACCGCCGTTTTTGAGCGGACTGCAGCAGGATTTTTTCACTTAAAGCCGAAAAAATTTTTGCGTAAGAAGGTGGGATTTTGAAGACAGCTTTTTTTGATTCGGGAATCGGCGGGTTGAGCGTTTTGCATCACGCGATGAAAATTTTGCCGGACGAAGAATTTATTTTTTTCGCCGATGAAGATAATGTTCCTTACGGCACGAAAACTCGCGAAGAAATTTTAAATTATGTTGACGAGGCTTTTAAATTTTTAATTTCGCAAAACGTCGAGGCAATAGTCGTCGCTTGCAATACGGCGACTTCCGTTGCGGTGAGACCGATGCGCGAAAAATATTCTCTGTCGATTATCGGAATGGAACCGGCTTTGAAACGTGCGCTTGATTTATTTCCCGAAAAAAAAGTTTTGGTTGCGGCGACGGAAATGACCGTCAAAGGCGAAAAAATTAAAAAACTTGTCGAAAAATTGAACGCAAAAAAATTCGCCGAACTTCACGCACTTCAAAAACTTGTGGAATTTGCGGAGCGTCAAGAATTTAATTCGGCAGCGGTGGAAAATTATTTGCGCAGTGAACTAGGCGGATATGATTTTAAAAATTTTTCGTCGATTGTTTTGGGCTGTACTCATTTCAATTATTTTAAAGACACGTTGAAAAAAATTTTGCCTGCGCATATGAAAATTTTGGACGGCAACGAGGGAACTTTAAACAGACTTATCGAACTTGCACATTTAAAGAAAAATCCGCAGTCAAAAAAAATCCCGCACGTCGAATATTTTTATTCCGGTCGGCGGGTAACTTCCGCAACTGAACTTAATCGACTGGAAAATTATTTGCGCAGGTTGGACGAGATGTATTTGATTTGAGGTGAAGAAATGGCGGACGAGGCAGTAAAACTTTTGAGCGGCGAAAATGTCGAAATGAACGTTTGCAAAGAAAATGTTTACATCTGGCGCGAGGCGGATTTCAGAATAAAAATGACTTTGGAATTTGAAAAAATTTACGAACTTGAGCATGTGGATTGGGATTACGGAATAAAAAATTGCGTTTACAGCGTGAACGGCAGAGATTTCAAAGATTTAAATTGCATGCGCGGACACGTTATAAAAAAATTCCCGATGACGCGAGATGATTGCGGTTATGAGCTTCGCAAATATCCCGACGGGAAAAAATTTTTGTTTTACTGGGAGGATATTCCGACTTTTGACGACGGTGACCGCGAATGGGACAGCATGAAATATCGCGCGGTTTTTTGCGATGAAAACGGCGTCAATGTCATTCACTGCCACGAAGGTTACAAGTTGCCGCGGATAAGAATTTGCGTCGGTATGAAAAAAGTTTCTGCGGAATTTCTTCGCTGGCTGGTTTATATCGGTTGCCCGTATGATAAATTTCCCGAAAAAATTTGAGTGCGTGTTTATGATGAAAATTTTTTTGACAATGGACTTTAAGAAAAAGATGTTGGAACTTACTTTTCTTTGAGCCGCCAATGTAGTGGTTAGTGGATAGTGGACAGGTTGCAGGGATTTTTCCTGACCACTGATCACTGTTCACTGTCTGCTACTTTCGTCACGCTCACTAGGCGGGCAGAGGCGCGCGTCCGTGCGCACCGGGTTCAGATTTAAAAATTTAAACTGTAACCACAAATTTTTAGATTTCAGGCAAAAAAAAATCGCCGCCAAATTTTTTTGACGACGGTTTTATTTTTTTGTCCGAAAAAAATTTTTTTACAAAATGAACTGACTCAAATCGCGATTCTTTGCAATTTCTTTCAAACGCTCGTCAACATAATCAGCATCAACCAAAATTTCGGTCTTGCCTTCTTTTACCATATCCGGCGCGTCGAAAGAAACTTGCTCCAAAAGTTTTTCCAAAAGCGTGTGAAGTCTGCGCGCCCCGATGTCCTCGGATTGCTCGTTCACGTCATAAGCCATTTCCGCGATTCTGCTTATCGCCTCGGGTTTAAATTCAAGGTCAAGCCCTTCGACTTTCAACAACTCTTTGTATTGTTTGATGAGAGCGTTTTGCGGCTCGGTGAGAATTTTTTCAAAATCTTCTTTCTGCAGAGATTTCAACTCGACGCGAATGGGGAAACGTCCCTGAAGTTCGGGAATCAAATCTGACGGTTTCGCAGTGTGAAAAGCTCCCGCCGCGATGAATAAAATATGATCCGTTTTAACAGGTCCGTACTTCGTCATGACGGTTGAACCTTCGACAATCGGCAAAATATCGCGCTGAACGCCTTCGCGGCTGACATCTGCCCCGCCGACATTTCCGCGCGTGGCGACTTTGTCAATTTCGTCGAAGAAAACAATTCCGCTGCGCTCGGTGAGTTTTACGGCAGTTTCGGCGACCTCTTCCATATCGATGAGTTTTTCGGCTTCCTCTTGCTCAAGAATTTTTCTCGCCGCCGCAACGGTGACTTTTCTTTTTTTCATGCGCTTGGGAATGATTGAACCGATCATATCCTGAAGATTATCGCCCATACTTTCCAAACTCGATCCGCTGAACATTCCGACCATCGGCTTATTATGCTCGGAAACTTCAAGTTCGATAATTTCGTCTTCCATTTTGCCTTTTTCAAGACGTTTGCGGACAAAATCGCGACCGGCTTTATTTGTGTCCGAAGACTCGTCAACATCTTTATCGGACTCGGAATCACCGTTGCCGCCGAAAAGTTTGCTTAAAGGATTCTGCGACTTCTTCGGCTCGGGAACTAAAATATCCAAAAGTCTTTCGTTGGCGTTTTCAGTAGCTTTTTCTTTGACCTCTTCAGTTTTTTGCTGACGAACCATGCGAACGGAAATTTGCATGAGATCGCGAATAATCGACTCGACATCTCTGCCGACGTAACCGACTTCAGTAAACTTTGTTGCCTCGACTTTTATAAACGGGGCTTTGACGAGTTTTGCAAGACGACGCGCAATTTCAGTTTTGCCGACGCCGGTTGAACCGATCATCAAAATATTTTTCGGAATAACGTCATCGCGCATATCTTCGGGGAGTTTGCGACTTCTCCAGCGATTTCTCAAGGCGATTGACACAGATTTTTTCGCCTCTTCCTGCCCGACGATATGTTTGTTGAGTTCGGCAACAATTTCGCGCGGTGTCTGTTCATTCAAACCAAGTTCCTGAAGTTCATCTTTTTTTGTACTGACTTTTTTTCTCGGCATTTAATTTAATTCCTCCATATTTAGTGGACAGTGGGTAGTGAATAGGGGATAGATTTTTTTATTGCCCACTGTCTGCCAAAAACTAGTTTAATTCTTCAACGATAATATTTTCGTTGGTGAAAATACAAATTTCTGACGCGATTTTCAGCGATTCGCGGGCGATTTCAGTTGCGGACATTTCGGAATGATTCATCAGCGCACGACCTGCGGCAAGTGCATAAAATCCGCCTGAGCCGATAGCCGCAACATCTCCGTCCGGCTCGATGACTTCACCGTTGCCCGAAAGCATCAAAATTGTATCTTTATCGGCGACGAGTAACAACGCCTCAAGCCGACGCAAAATTTTATCCGTCCGCCAATCTTTTGCGAGAGCTACAGCCGCCCGCTGTAAATGTCCGTGACATTCCTCAAGTTTGCCCTCGAATTTTTCAAAGAGCGTGAAAGCATCGGCGACTGAACCTGCAAAACCGGCAACAACTTTGTCGTGATACAGGCGACGAACTTTTTTTGCCGTCGATTTCATAATTGTACTTTGACCGAATGTAACTTGTCCGTCACCTGCGATTGCGGTTTTTCCGTTGCGTTTGACGGCTACTATTGTAGTTGCGTGAAATTCCAAAATTTTCAACTCCTATTCATTTTTTCACTAAGAACGAAGGTTTGGTATGTGAAAAAGTAAATTTTTCCAAAACGTAATCGTAATCTTTAAAAAACTCATCGACCGCCAAAGTTTCTCCCTCGATAACCCCGTAATCATCAAAAACGACCAAGCCGCCTTTAACAACACGGTCAAACAAAACTTCCAACCCTTTTTTTGCGGGAGCATAAACATCGGTATCTATGTGCAAAAGAGCTATCCGAAGTTCGGGGCGAGACTTTACGTATTCGTCAAGAGTTTTCAATATGTCACCTTGAATAAGGTCGATATTTTCAATTTTTTTATTTTTCAGAGACATTAAAATATCTTCGCGCGATATAAACTCGTCTTTGAATTTTTTATTCCAGCTTGCGATAAATTTTTCATCGGAAACGGGGTTACATATCCCCCTCCCCCCAGAGCATTCGGAAATTCTCCGAAAGCATCGAAGCCGACGATTTTTCTCGATTTATCGTTTTCCAAAAGACTGCGGAAAGTTGCGAACTGAATCAACGAATTTCCTTTGAAAACTCCCAATTCTACGACATCGCCGGGCAGATGAACAATTTTTTTGTAAAGTTCGTAATGGGCAAGAATATTTCCGAGTCGATAAGGTTCGGAAGTTAAAAAAAAACCGTTTTCATAATCAAAAGAATTTTCTGCAGAGTACTTCACTAAAACCAACTCCCTTTAATCTCGGTTTTTCATCGCGCGTTCAATGTCGCGTTTGGCGGATTTTTCGGCAAGTGCGGCGCGTTTATCGTAATTGTGTTTACCGCTCGCCAAAGCCAACTCCATTTTCGCGCGTCCCTTTTTGAAGTAGATTTTCAACGGAATCAGCGTAAATCCTTTTTCCCGCGTCTTTCCGAAAAGTTTTAAAATTTCTCTTTTGTGCATTAAAAGTTTTCTGCGGCGCAACGGATCATGGTTGAAAATATTTCCCTGCTCGTAAGGACTTATGTGCATATGTTCGACAAAAATTTCTCCGTCTTTTATGACGGCGTAACTGTCCCGCAAATTCGCCTTTCCGACGCGCAAACTTTTTACTTCAGTGCCCTTGAGTTCCAAACCCGCCTCATAAGCTTCGTGAATAAAATAATCGTGTCGGGCTTTTCGATTTTCGCAGGCGATTTTTATATGTTCGTCTTTCTTTGCCAAAAATTTCACTTCCTTGAATTTAGTTGTCAGTCACCGGTTGTCAGTCGTTGGAAAAATTTCTATCCCCTGTCCACTGCCCACTATCCACTACTTTAAAATGATGACTGAATAATCAGCGCAAGACTTTTATCGTCCTCGTCCTCCCAGTGAATATTGTAAGCGCGGGTGGAAGTTTCTTCGCCCCAGTTGTTAATCATAACGTCGATATATTCGTTGCCGTCCTTTGAAAGTTTGAGTACGGGACAACCTTCGCAAGGCTCGTCAAGTTCATGAAACCTTTTGTAACAGGTCTGCGCGGTGGAAGCGGTTGTAAGGGTTTGACGAATGGTCGAGTTGAAGAAAATCGGCTCGTAAGTGTTTTTATCGACGACGTAAATAAATTCTTGCATGTGATCCAAAATATTTTGCAGATGTTTACTCATTCTTTCGGCAATTTTATCGGTGCGCCGGTCAAGCAAAATATTTCCGAGCAGGACGGAAAAAATGCTGAGTTTCGTGAGTTCTTCCTTAGAAAAATCTCTAAGCGTGCGCACACTTTCAAAACCGACACTGCCGACGATTTCGCCCAAGTGAGAAATTTGACAGTGAGCAAACGATCCGATTCTTAAATCTTCAAAAACTTGCGCGTCATTTTTATATTTTTTCAAAGTATCCTGGCAAATCGCCATAACGCCGTAAGGTGTGGCGTGAAAAGCCGCGTCGATAATCGAATAACGCCGATCGATGAGGAAGGGATATTTTTTTATCGTGTCCTTGTCGGAAAGTGACAAGCCGAAAGGACTTATCCACTCATAAGCGTTGAAATAACGGTTGGAACTGCGATTAAATTTATCGATTGTCACGCGGTCGAGGTTAAATTGCTTGCCCAGCATTTCAAGGCAAACAGAAATCGTCATATCGGGATTTTGAGTTTCGTAAAGCATGCTCAAAATAAATTCCAACATGTTATCTTCAAAAGCCCTTTGTCGAATGTCTTCGCCGTGCGCGGGGTCGCGGTTTGAAGTCGCCACAACAGACCTGCCGATTAAACTTGTGCGGTAAATCGTGTATTGATTTTTGCCGCGCGATTTAGATTCAAGCAAGGCGCGATCGGCTTTTTTGAAAAGTTCGAGGTAACCGGTGCCGTGTTCGGGGTAAAGCGCAACGCCGATTGAAACGGAGAACGGCAGACTGGTGTTATTGTTTTCGTAATTTCTGTCAAGATTTTTCAAAAGTTCGTTGCAACGCTTTTCCAAAACTTCAAGCGCGGGAACTTCGCGAAGAAGGACAACAAATTCATCGCCGCCGATTCTGCCGACAATATCTTTTTGTCGAAAAACTCCGCGAATTTCATGCCCCATATCCGAAAGAACGCCGTCGCCGAAAAGATGCCCGAAGGAATCGTTAATTGCCTTGAAACCGTCTGCATCGATAATAATCAGCGCGGGAGGCAAGTCGTCGGGCGTGAGCGTCACAAGATAATCATCAATATGTTTTTGCGTGGCAGTTTTATTTAAAAATCCGGTGAGTACGTCGTGTTCGGCGGAATGTAAAAGTTCCATTTGCCAAATTTGCTTGACGTTGATGTTGCAAATGCAACCGAAGGCAACAACCGGCGCAGCATCGTCGAAGTAAAGGAGCAGTCGAACTTCCGCCCAAAGATAACCGCTGTTTCCTTTGCCCATAAGTCTTATTTTGGTGCTGAAAAATTTGTAATCGTTTTTCGTACCCTTGAGCCAAAACATATTATTGAAAAAATCCTCGAACTTTTCGCGGTCGTCGGCGTGAATTACATCGCCACGAAAAAAAACGCTTGAGGCGGGGCAAGCAGTTTGCGGCAAGTCGTAATCGGAACTTTCAACAGGCGCGGTAAATTTCAGCGTATCGGTTTTTATGTCCCATTTAAAATAAATCATGCTTTCAATGTCGTTTAAAGTTTTATAAATATTTGTGTCAAATTCTGTCGGTATTTTAAATTCGGCATCGCTCATATCAAACTCTCCCTTGAATTTTTGAAGTACATTTTAACACAAGCTGAATATATTTCAAAAAAATTTTTTGCGTGATAAAAAAAGAACCGCCGATTTTTTTTGGCAGTTCGATTTTTTTTGCTCAAAAGTTTTTACTGAACTCCAAAGCCTTGCCCGTGCCAAGTGCGACGCAACTCAAAGGATCATCGGCGACAACGGTCGGTATATCGGTTTCGCGCTGAATGAGTTTGTCCAGACCGTAAAGCATCGCTCCTCCGCCGGTCAAAACAATTCCCCTGTCCATGATGTCGGCGGCAAGTTCGGGCGGCGTTGACTCCAAAACTTTTTTCACGCACAGAACAATATTGCTGACCGATTCATTGAGCGCGGCGGCAACTTCGTCCGTGCCGATATTTATATTTTTCGGCAGACCGGCAACAACATCTCTGCCGCGAACGTCCATGCTCAAACTGCGAGCCCCCGCAAAAGCCGCGCCGATTTCGGTTTTTATATTTTCCGCCGTGCGCTCCCCGATCATCAAATTATATTTGCTTTTTATGTAGACGCTGATATCGTTGTCAAATTTATTTCCCGCAATTCTTATGCTGTCACCGCAAACGATTCCGCCGAGAGAAATAACCGCAACGTCGCAAGTTCCTCCGCCGATGTCCACAACCATTGAGCCCATCGCTTCGGAAATATCAATTCCCGCACCGAGCGCGGCGGCTATCGGCTCTTCAATCAATTCGGTTTTTTTCGCTCCCGCCTGTTCTGCCGCTTCTTGAACCGCTCTTTTTTCCACGACGGTAACTCCGGTTGGAACGCAAATCATAACGTGCGGTCTGAAAAATAAATTTCTTCCGACAACTTTTTCCAAAAAATGCCTTATCATTGATTCAGTCATATCGTAATCGGCAATAACTCCGTCGCGCAGAGGTCGAATCGCTACGATATTTCCCGGCGTGCGCCCGATCATTTCCCGCGCCTCTTCGCCAATCGCAAGCACAGAATTTGTATCCCTGTCAACGGTTACAACCGACGGTTCGCGCAGGACAATGCCCTTGCCCTTGACGTAAACCAAAATATTGGCAGTTCCCAAGTCTATGCCCACACTGGTTGACATACCAAACAAATTTAAAACTCCCTTCGGCGTTTTTATCTCTTAAATAAATTCAAAAATACTGCCGAATTTTATCACTCTTTTTTTGCCTTTACAAGTTTACAAGATTTAAAAAAAATTTTTTTTCCTTCAAATGCAAAAAAAAAATCCCGACTCAAACCGGGATTTAAAAATTTTTTTCAGATGAAAATTTATTTCGCGTAAGTGATTAAAGTTTCCGCAGAAATTTTTTCTGTCGCGGAACTTTCAAAATCTGCCACCAAATTATTTTCGACAATTTCGCTGAGACTGTCTGCCGAATTTTTACTGTAAATTTGCTCATCGCCGTAAATGTCCGTGACCGTAATACTTTTATTTGCGGCGTTTTTCACCGTGATATAGCCGTTTGTTGTCGTGAAGACAAAATTTTTTCCGCTTACCTTGTAATTTTCAATTTCGGTATCTTCGAGATAAATTTTATCCGCCGCCGTGTAATCGACGATAATATCAGTTCCGCCGGTATGTACAAAGACATCGTCGCCTGCCCCGCCGTACAAAGTATCTCGACCTGCGCCGCCCGAGATTGTATCCGCACCCTTGCCGCCGTAAATTATATCGTTGTCGTCTCCGCCGTCGATACTGTCCGCACCTTTGCCGCCAAAAATTATATCGTTGCCCGCGTATCCCGAAATTGTATCATCGCCCGCGCCACTCACAATTGAATTTTTCAACGCGTTGCCGACAACCGTCAAATCTTTCTTTGAAATCGACGCATCGATATTTTTTGTCTTGGTGGAATATTGAGTTAAGTCAATCGAAGTGCCTTTGAAATTTTTCGTGGCGGTGATTTTGGTTTTGCTGTTATTATAAGTTAACCCCGTCGGCAAGGCTTTAACAGGGGTAATCGCCTGTTTCGCCATATATCTCAAAAGCATATAACTGAATGCCGCATCGTAGCCTCTGATGCTTTCCAGTCCTGCATTACCGCGACTGTTATGGGCGTAATCTTCCAACAAATCATAATCGTTTACAAGTTCTTTAATTGTATCTTTGCGTGTATCGTCAGCACCCGTAACAAGAGATTCTAACCCTTCACCGATTACACTGGGTAAATCGTATTCAAATTTTATATTTGCCAGCAAAACCGCAGCTCCAATCTTATAGGCAATATCGCGATCAAAATATTCACCGTCGTCAGAAGTGCCGTTCATATCCGAAGTTTTTAATTTGGTAAAAGCTCTGCTGTCTATATGATAAGTATATTCATCAGTTTCACCTGAGTCGGTATAATATGAAAATTCACTGTAGCTTGTTTCTACATCACCTAAATCGAAATCAATGTTTATGGTGTTGAAAGTTGCGTCGCTTTCTTCAAAACTGATTCCGAAAGTTTTTTCTGCCAAATCCAAACCGGCTTTAAGCCACCAAGTATAAATTCCGGCGATAATATTTTGTTGGGCAGTGGTGAGAGTGCTTTTTTCGGGAACGTTAATCGTCAAACCATTGTAGCTGAAACTGGTATCGGTCGGGTAAGTCGATTTTTTCGGAGAAGTTTCCGGCACGACAGATTTAGCTGTCAAAGCAACTTTGCTGACTCCCGCGTCTTTGCCGGTAATTGCGCCGGTATCTTTGTTATTTAAATTGATGCCGCAATATTTTTTCAAAAACGCGGTACCCGTCGCCTCATTGGCTCTGTCCGCCAAAAAATGTTTAATTAAATCGTCGAGACTTTTGAAATTCGACGCGGCAACAACAGCTTCATCTGCCGCAGTCGTTCCGCTCGAACTTGTATTGTCAAGAGCTCTTACAAAATCTTTAATAACATCGTGTTGATTTCTTGCCATTCCAACCGATCCTTTCATAAAATTTTTGGATAATGGATTATAAAAAAAAAAAAACGGTTGTCAAGAAAATTTTGAAAATTTCCGATAAAAAATTTTTTTTTTCTTTCAATGCAGATTTTTTTTCACTTTAAAAAATTTCTTGCAAAAAAATTTCGGGCGTGTTATCATACTGCGCGGGAACTTGCTGTGGCGAAGGCAAGGGACGGAAATGGCGGAAGAGAAAACGGGAACGTTCGGTAGTTCCCGTTTTTAGTATATAGGGGGAATTTTTTATGAAAGAGTTGGAATTAAAGTACGGTTGCAATCCGAATCAAAAGCCGGCGAAAGTTTTTTCCGAAAGTGAATTGCCTTTCGAGGTTTTGAACGGCAAGCCCGGCTACATAAATTTATTGGACGCGCTGAACGGTTGGCAACTTGTCCGAGAACTTCGCGCGGCAACGAATTTACCTGCGGCGGCAAGTTTTAAGCACGTAAGCCCTGCAGGTGCGGCGGTAGGTCTGTCGCTTGACGAAGTTTTGAAAAAAATTTATTTCGTCGAGGAAGAACATATTTCTGCGCAGGCGACGGCGTATATCAGAGCACGCGGCGCGGACAGAATGAGTTCTTACGGCGACTTCGCGATTTTGTCCGACGAGTGCGACGAATCGACTGCAAAATTTTTAAAATCCGAAGTCAGCGACGGAATTATCGCGCCGAGTTATTCGCCCGAAGCTCTGAAAATTTTAAAGTCCAAGCGCAAGGGAAATTATTTAATTTTGAAAATGAGCGAAAATTATAGACCCGAAAGTTTGGAGCGCAAACAGGTTTTCGGCGTGACTTTCGAGCAACTTAGAAACGATATAAAAATTTCTGAAGACTGTTTGAAAGATATTCCGACGAAAAATAAAAATTTTACCGACGCGGCGAAAAGAGATTTGTTAATCGCGCTGATAACTCTGAAATATACGCAATCAAATTCTGTTTGTTACGCGAAGGACGGGCAGGCGATAGGAATCGGCGCGGGACAACAAAGCCGCGTTCATTGCACGAGGTTGGCGGGGAACAAGGCGGATTTTTGGTTTTTGCGTCAAAGTCCGCAAGTTTTAAATTTGCCGTTCAAGCCGAATGTTAAACGTCCCGACCGAGACAACGCGATTGACGTTTATATCGGTTCGGAAAGTGACGATTTACTTGACGGCGAAGGCTGGAAAAATATTTTCACCGAAAAGCCGAAAAAATTCACTGACGAAGAAAAAAAATCTTGGCTGAAAAATCTTCGCGGGGTTTCGCTTGCATCCGATGCGTTTTTTCCTTTCGGCGACAATATCGAGCGGGCTCATAAATCCGGCGTTGAGTTTATCGCGCAGAGCGGCGGCTCAATTCGCGACGACAACGTTATCGAAACTTGCGACAAGTACAATATTGCAATGGCGATGACTCATATAAGATTGTTCCATCACTGAAAAAATATTTTTGAACAAAAAAAGCGGCGAGAATTTTTTTCCCGTCGCTATTTTTTTTTCAGTCTTCGTCGCCGACAGTCAAAACCGCCATAAAAGCCTCTTGCGGAAGTTCGACACTGCCGACGGCCTTCATTCTTTTTTTGCCTTCCTTCTGCTTTTCAAGAAGTTTTCTTTTTCTCGAAACGTCTCCGCCGTAACATTTCGCCAAAACATCTTTTCGACGAGCTTTAACCGTTTCTCGCGCGATAATTCTTCCGCCGATTGCCGCTTGTACGGGAATGTCAAAAAGTTGTTCGGGAATAATTCTTTTTAATTTCAAAGCCAAAGTTCTGCCGAATTTCGCCGCCCGACTTCTGTGAACAATCGCGCTCAATGCGTCAACCAAATCGCCGTTCAACAAAATATCCAGCTTGACCAAATCCGATTCAACATAATTCGCCGGCTCATAGTCAAGACTTGCATAACCTCGCGTCGTCGATTTTAATTTGTCGAAGAAGTCATAAATAATTTCATTGAGCGGAATTTCATAAGTCAACATCACGCGCGTTTTGTCGATATAATCCATACTTTTATAAGTTCCGCGCTTTTCTCTGCAAAGTTCCATAACCGCGCCGATATAATCCGCGGGAACAATTACGGTTGCTTTTACGGTCGGCTCTTCGACAGATTTAATTTCGGTCGCGGGAGGAAGAGCGGCGGGGTTGTCGATCGTCAAAATTTCTCCGTCAGTTTTATTCACGCGGTAAACAACACTCGGCGCAGTGGTTACCAATTTTAAGTTATATTCGCGCTCCAATCTCTCTTGCACAACGTCCATATGCAAAAGTCCCAAAAATCCGCAACGAAAACCAAAACCCAACGCCGCAGAAGTTTCAGGCTCGTAAACCAAAGCCGCGTCGTTTAACTGTAATTTTTCCAACGCCTCTTTTAAATTGTCGTAATCCGCGCTGTCAGTGGGATAAAGTCCGCAAAAAACCATCGGGACGGGTGCGCGATAACCTTCAAGCGGTTCGGCGGGATTTTGCGAAGTCGTCACCGTGTCGCCGACTCGAACGTCTCGAACATCTTTTAAACTTCCGCAAATATATCCGACTTCTCCCGCGCTTAATTCGTCCAGTTCAGTCATCGACGGCGAAAAAATTCCCAACTCCGTGACTTCAAAATCTTTTTTCGTCGCAAGCAATTTTAATTTGTCGCCCTTATGAATTTTTCCCGCCATTAAACGAACATGAGCCACCGCGCCTTTGTATGAATCAAAATAAGAATCAAAAATTAACGCCTGCAATTTTTTTTCTGAATCTGAATCGGGCGGCGGAATTTTTTTTACAATCGCTTCCAAAATATTTTCCACGCCCTCGCCTGTTTTTGCGCTGCAAGTCACCGCGTCGGATGCATCAAGACCGATCGCCTCTTCAATTTCAGTTTTTGCCCGCTCAATATCCGCGCTCGGCAAATCAATTTTATTTATTACGGGAATAATTTCCAAATCGTGGTCAAGTGCAAGATAAACATTCGATAAAGTTTGCGCCTCAACTCCCTGCGTCGCGTCAACAACAAGCAACGCACCTTCGCACGCGGCAAGAGAGCGCGAAACTTCATAAGTAAAATCAACGTGGCCGGGCGTGTCGATTAAATTCAGTTGATAAGTTTCGCCGTCCTTCGCCGTATATTTCAGCCGAACGGTTTGCGCTTTAATTGTAATTCCTCTTTCGCGCTCCAAATCCATATTGTCCAAAAGTTGCTCGCTCATATCGCGTTTTTCGACCGTGCCCGTCATTTCGATAAGTCTGTCCGCCAAAGTCGATTTTCCATGGTCAATATGCGCAATGATTGAAAAATTTCTGATTTTATCGTTCACAAAAAATTCCCCATTCCTCATTCAAAATCTTTAATTGATTTTCGACTGCCCGAAAATTTTTCCTTCAATTTGATTTTTTTGTTGCTTGACCTAAAAAATCTTTTTGGTAGAATACTTTTTGTTTTAAATCAAATTTTTACGGAGGAATTAAAATGAAAAAAATTGTTCTGATAAAAATTCGCGGCTGTCCTTATTGCGAACAGGCGTATAAGGCGATTGAAGAACTCAAGGCGGAAGATAAAAATTTTTCGGCGGCAGAAATTGAAATTATCGACGAAAATTTACAGCCGGAAGTTGCGGAAAAATTTTCCGGTTACTACTACGTGCCGAGCATGTTTGTTGACGGGAAAAAAATTTATGAAGCTCATCCCGGCGAAACTTATTCCGAATGTTTGGCGAATGTGAGAAAAGTTTTTCAGGCGGCGAGTTAATTTTTTTTGAGAAGGAGAAATTTTTTAAATGATTATTGTAATGAGTCCGAATGCGACGAAGAGGAATATTGACAACGTTATCAAAAAACTTGAGCGGTTGAACTTGCGGACGCACCTTTCCGAAGGCGAAGACAGGACGATAGTCGGAGTTATCGGCGACAAAAAAATTATTGCCAATCTTGAAATGGAAATGATGGCGGGCGTTGAAAAAACTGTTCGCATCACCGAAAAATATAAACTTGTCAGCCGCGACTTTCACCCGCTCAATACGATTGTCGACGTGGGCGGCGTAAAAATCGGCGGCGACGAAATTGTTATCATGGCGGGACCTTGTGCCGTCGAAAATTTCGAGCAACTAAGAGAAACCGCTCAAGCCGTCAAAAATTGCGGGGCGAAAATTTTACGCGGAGGAGCGTTCAAGCCGAGAACTTCGCCATACGATTTTCAAGGTTTGGGCGAGGAAGGTTTGAAAATTTTGCGCGAAGTTGCCGACGAGTTCGACTTAAAAGTTGTCACCGAAGTTGTTGACAGAGGCGACATTGAACTTGTAGAAAATTATTCCGATATTTTGCAGGTCGGCGCAAGGAATATGCAAAATTTCCAAATGCTCAAAGCTCTGGGCGAAAGTAAAAAACCGATTATGCTCAAGCGCGGACTTTCCGCAACGATTTCCGAATGGCTCAACGCGGCGGAATATATCATGAACGGCGGAAATGAAAACGTCATTTTCTGCGAGCGCGGAATAAGAACTTACGAAACTTTCACGCGAAACACTTTAGATTTATCGGCAGTTGCGGCGATAAAAGAACTTTCGCACTTGCCGATAGTCGTTGATCCTTCTCACGGTACGGGACGGCGGGCAATGGTTGCGCCGATGTCAAGAGCGGCGATTGCGGCGGGAGCGGATGCGTTGATGATTGAAGTTCATCCGCACCCCGAAATTGCACTTTCCGACGGCAATCAGTCACTTACGCCCGAAGATTTTAAAAATTTGATGGAAAATTTGAGCGATATAGCGAAAGCGGTAGGCAGAATTTTATGAACAAAAATATTTCATTGCCAAAAACTCTGGCGATAATCGGCGTGGGCTTAATCGGCGGTTCACTCGGTCTTTGTTTGAAAAATAAGTTGGGCGACGAAATTTTTATCAGCGGTCTTTGTCGGACGGAAAAATCCATGAAAACTGCGCTTGAACTCGGCGCGGTTGATTTTGCAAGTGCGGATGTTGAAAAAGTCGTCGAAAATGCGGAAATAATTTTTTTGAGTCCGCCGGTTTTGCAAATTGTGCCGACGGTGAAAAAAATTTTACCTTACCTCAAACCCGGAACAATTTTGACTGACGCGGGCAGTACGAAAAAATTTATTTACGATGAACTGAAAAAAATTCTGCCGCCTGATATTTACTACATCGGCGGACATCCGATGACGGGGCGCGAAAAATCCGGCGTGACGGCGGCAAATGCAGATTTATTCAAAGACAAAGTTTACGTAATTATCGACGACCCTGAAGTTCCCGCGGAAGTTTACGAAAAATTGATGAACACGTTGCGGCTGACCGAATCTAATTTTACGCCGATGGATATTGAACGACACGACCGTTGCGCCTCAATTATAAGTCACGTTCCTCACGTCACGGCGGCGGCTCTTGTAACTTTGTTGAATCGTGCGGGCGGAGATTTATATTTTTGCCTGAAACTTATCGGCGGCGGCTTTAAAGACACGACGCGAATTGCCAGTTCAAACGCGGATATGTGGGCCGATATTTGCATGACAAATTCCGACGCGATTTCAAACAACCTGCGCGATCTGCAAAAAATTTTAGGCGAAGTTATCGAGGCTATTGACTCACACGACCGCCAAAAAGTTCACGATTATTTTGCAAAGTCGAAAGAACGCAGGGACGAAATTTTGACGAAGTTCGAGAAAAAATTTAATCCTAATTAGTGGACAGTGG
>CAJOCT010000018.1:29369-42887 GCA_905236725.1 uncultured Selenomonadaceae bacterium
AAAATCGACCGAAGGGAGATTTTTCATGGGGCTGTTGGAAAGATTAACCTCGCCCGCAGAATTGCACAGATTAAGTTTGACGGAGTTAAAAAATTTAGCCGGAGAAATTCGCGAATTGATTTTGACGACAGTCGCGAAAAACGGCGGTCACCTTGCGCCGAGTTTGGGAACGGTTGAGTTGACTCTCGCGCTTTATTCTGTCTTCGACTTCAGCATTGATAAAATTGTTTGGGACGTGGGTCATCAAGCCTACACGCACAAAATTTTGACGGGGCGCAAAGATATTTTCCACACGCTGAGAACTTTCAAAGGCATTTCGGGATTTCCGCGCAGAAGTGAATCGAATTTTGATTCATTCGGAGTAGGTCACGCATCAACTTCAATTTCCGCGGCGTTGGGACTTTTGGCGGCGGAAGAACTTCAAAATAAATTCGGCAGAGTCGTCGCGGTTATCGGTGACGGAGCTTTGACGGGCGGAGAATCTTTCGAGGCACTCAATCACGCGGGACAGTTGAAAAAAAATTTAATCGTCGTTTTGAACGATAACGAAATGTCGATTGCGAAAAATGTCGGTGCGTTGAGTGAATATTTGTCTGAAGTCAGATTAAATCCGCAATATCGTAAGGCGAAAAAAGATTTTGAGGACTTTGTCAAAGGTCTTCCGCTTTCCGAAACGATTTTAAATGCGGCTCATTCGGTTCGGTACGGCGTAAAATCTGCAATCGTTCCCGGCACAATTTTTGAGGCGTTGGGCTTCACTTATATCGGGCCTATTGACGGGCATAATATCCGCGCGATGCAAGATATTTTTTCCCGCGCCAGAGAACTTGACGAGCCTGTTTTAATTCACGTTCACACGACGAAGGGCAAAGGTTACGCGCCTGCAGAAAAATCTCCCGAAAAATTTCACGGTGTTGGAAAATTCGATAAAGAAACGGGCGAAGTTATCAAAAAAAATTCTCCGCCGACTTACACGGAAATTTTTTCTCAAGCGATTTTGGATTTGGCGGAAAAAAATAAAAAAATCGTCGCGATAACTGCCGCAATGCCTTCGGGAACGGGTTTAAAAGAGTTTTCAAAAAAATTCCCCGAAAGATTTTTTGACGTGGGAATTGCCGAAGAACACGCGGTAACTTTGGCGGCGGGAATGGCGGCTGGAGGATTAAGGCCGATTGTCGCAATTTATTCGACTTTTTTGCAAAGGGCTTACGATCAAATTTTGCATGACGTTTGCTTACAAAATTTGCCCGTGATTTTTTGTTTGGACAGGGCGGGACTTGTCGGAGAGGACGGCGCAACTCATCACGGAATTTTTGACATTGCTTTTTTGCGCACGATTCCGAATATAAACATTCTCGCGCCGAAAGATGAAAATGAACTTCGGCAAATGCTTTTTGCGGCGGCGGAAATAAAAAAACCCGTCGCCATTCGTTACCCGCGCGGCGCAGGTTTAAATATTGCCGTTGACGAAGAGCCGAAAAATTTATCGTGGGGAAAATCTGAAGTTGTTTTGAAATCTGACGGCGTGAGTTTGTCGAAAAAATTTATCAAGCCTGAAGGCACGAATATTTCAATTTTCGCGGTCGGCTCAATGGTTCAAAATTCTGTTGAGGCGGCGAATTTTTTGCGGGAGAAAAAAATTTTTGCAAACGTCATCAACGCAAAATTTATAAAACCGCTCGACAGAGAAATTTTAATTAAAGAGTCGCGCTCAAAAAAACTTTTGGTGACGGTTGAGGAAGGGACTTTAAGCGGCGGTTACGGCTCGGCGATCGCTGAATTTTTTGCGGACGAAAATATTTCCGTGCTGATGTTGAGACTCGGAATAAAAGACGAATTTATCGAACACGGCGCAAGGTCTGAACTTTTGGAAATGTGCGGACTGACTGCGAAAAAAATCGCCGACAAAATTGTTGCAACGTTGGAATTTGAAGACGACGTGAAAATTTATAAAAAATCTCGGGGGTGAAAATTTTTAAGATTTATAACATTTTTCGTTAAGGGAGGAAAAAATTTTGAAATACATCAGCACAAGATCAAAAATCGAGCCGATAAATTCGGCGCAGGCAATTTTGCAGGGACTTTCAGCCGACGGCGGGCTTTTCGTACCGGAAGAAATTCCCAAATTAACTTTGCAGGAAATCGAAAAACTTATCGATATGAATTATTCCAAACGTGCGGCAACGATTCTGCAAAAATTTTTGACGGACTACACAGAAATTGAGCTCGGCGAATGCACAGAGTTAGCCTATGACAAATTTGATTCGATGTTGAAAGTGCCGCTGTCAATTTTGGTAAAAGATGCAAAAAATACAAAATCGCCCGTGGGAGTCATGGAACTTTGGCACGGTCCGACTTCGGCTTTCAAAGATGTGGCATTGCAAATTTTGCCGCGCTTGATGAGTCTCGCACTGAAAAAAACCGGTGAGACGAAAGAAATTTTAATTTTGGTTGCAACTTCCGGCGACACGGGTAAGGCGGCTCTCGCAGGTTTCGCGGACGTGCCTCAAACAAAAATCATTGTCTTTTACCCCGACGGCGGTGTCAGCAAAATTCAGCGGTTGCAAATGGTCACTCAAATCGGCAAAAATGTAAACGTCACGGCTGTCAGAGGAAATTTCGACGACGCGCAGACCGGTGTCAAAAATATTTTCAGCGACGAAAAAATTCGCGAAGAACTTGCAAAATCTAACGTGAAACTTTCCAGCGCAAATTCTATCAACTGGGGAAGGCTTGCCCCGCAGATTGTTTATTATTTTTCTTCTTACGTCGAGATGATTAAATCCGATCAAATCAAACTCGGAGACAAAGTCAACGCGGTTGTCCCGACGGGAAATTTCGGAAATATTCTTGCCGCTTATTACGCGAAAAAAATGGGCTTGCCGATTAAAACTTTAATTTGCGCGTCGAATAAAAATCACGTTCTGACCGATTTTTTCAAAACCGGCGTTTATAACCGCAATCGAGATTTTTACAAAACTATTACGCCTTCGATGGATATTTTAATTTCCAGCAATCTTGAGCGACTTTTATATCACGAAACCGGCGGAGATATTGAGCGCGTCAAAAGTTTCATGAAAAATTTAAATGAGACGGGCAAATATAAAATCGACAATCCGCTGAAAAAAAAGTTGGACAAAATTTTTTATGCCGATTACGCGACCGAGGAAGAAACTGCGGAGACGATAAAAAATATTTACGACAACTTCGGCTACCTCATCGACACCCACACGGCAGTTGCTCTTTCGGTCACGGGAAAATATCGCGGAAAAACCAAAGATATGTTGCCGGTAATCGCCGCATCGACTGCCAGCCCGTTCAAATTTACAAGTTCGGTTTTGACCGCGTTGGGAAAATCTGTTGAAGGAATTGACGACCTTAAACAACTCGATGAATTGAGTTTTTTCACTCAAAAGCGTATCCCGATAAACTTGGCAACTCTGAAAGACGCAAAGATTTTACATGAAAACATTTGCGGTAAAAACGAAATGGCGAAGGAAGTTTTAAAATTCGCCGCAAATTAAAAAAAAATTTTTTTCCCGCAGAAAATAAAAAATCTCGCCGAATGAATTTCACTCGACGAGATTTTTTTTATTTCAGATAAATTATTTTCAATTTTGGTGACGCCTAAGGGATTCGAACCCTTGAACCCGCCGTGAGAGGGCGGTGTCTTAACCACTTGACGAAGGCGCCGTCAACAACGGAAATACTATCACAGATTAAATTTATCGTCAAGAAAAAAAATTTTTTCGGCTTTGACTTATTGACTTATGAGTATTTGCCATTTATAATTGCGCAATGAATTTTTTTATCACGCACTGATTTTGAAGGGAGATTTTAATGGAAGATGCCTGAGAACAAAACCTCGCCGCTCGAAAATCGAACGGGAGTATTTTCACTTATAAAAGTTTTGCAACACTTCGGCGTAAAGGATTTGGAAAAAATTTTTGAGGAAAATCCGGACACTGACGACAAACTCACTTGGCAAAAACTTAGAAAGATTGCTCGTAAATACAGCATAAGAACAAGCGTAATTCGCCCCACCGTTGAAGAATTGCGCGAAGTCCCTTTTCCCGCGATGGTGAAAATGACTGACGGAAGTTACGCGGCGGTCGGCACGATAAATGATGAAGTTGTGCTGATGATTGACCCGCGCCAACAAAAAGCGATTGCCGTCCCCGTCAAAGAATTTTTGGAGACGTGGAACAACGAAATTTTAGTTTTTTCCGCAAGTTTAAGCTGGACTTATTTTAAAAAGCGTTATAACCTCGCTTGGTTTTGGAGAGTTTTTTTAAGGTACAAAAAACCTCTGCTTGAAGTTTTGGCGGCATCTTTTTTCCTTCAACTGATGGGAATCGGAATGCCGCTGATTACGCAGGTTATCATCGACAAAGTTATCGGCAACGCGGGTTATTCGACTCTGACGGTTATCGGTTGCAGTATGGTTTTATTTTTCTTCATGCAATCGCTTTTGACGTTTTTGAAAACTTATCTGCTCAACCACACGACGAACAAACTCGACGCGATACTCGGAACAAGGCTTTTCAGACATTTAATTTCGTTGCCGTTGCCGTATTACGAACAACGCCGCGTAGGTGATACGATTTTGCGCGTCAATGCGCTGTCGAAAATCCGCGAATTTTTCACCGGCGTAGGTTTAATGACGGTGCTGGACGTTTTCTTTTCAGTCGTGTTCGTGGCGTTTATGCTTTGGTATTCGGTGCCGCTTACGCTTATTGCGCTGTCGATAATTCCGCTCTACGTCATACAAAACATCTGGGCGATACCGATTATCCGCGCGAAAATTTCTGCGGTTTGGTCGACAATGGCGGCGAACAACGCATTTATGATTGAGTCGATCTCAAACATTGAAACAGTTAAATCTTTGGCGGTTGAGCCGCAATTTGTGAACAAGTGGGAAAATCTTCTCGCAAGAAACATCCGTATGAACTTTGAAAACACGAAATTTAATTTGTTCATCAACGCGTTCAGCGGAATGTTGCAGGGATTTATCACGATGGCAATTCTCTGGTACGGCGGTCATATGGTTATGGACGGCTATTTCACGCTCGGTCAGTTAATCGCCTTTCAGATGATTTCTCGGCAGGCGATAGAACCGATGACAAAACTTTTGACGATGTGGCCGCAAGTTCAAATGGTCGGCTTGGCGTTGGAAAGAATCGGAGATATTTTAAATTCGCCGATTGAACCTGTTATTAACGAAATCGGCAAGCGCGGCGCGGACAGAGTTGACGGCGCGATTGAGTTTGAAGACGTTTCCTTCAGATACAGGGTTGACTTGCCTTTGGTTTTGCAACATATAAATTTACAGGTTGCCCCCGGCGAAAAGGTCGGCATAGTCGGGCGAAGCGGCTCGGGAAAATCTACTTTAACAAGTCTCGTTCAAAATTTATATCTGCCCGAAGCGGGAAAAGTTACGGTCGGCGGAGTCGTCACCACTGAAGCGAATTTGGGTTGGCTTAGAGATCAAATAGGCGTTGTCATGCAGGAAAATTATTTGTTCAACTCTTCCGTTCGCGACAACATTGCAGTCAGCAGACCTACCGCGACGATGGACGAAATTATTCGTGCGGCGCGTCTTGCCGGTGCTCATGACTTTATTCTCGAACTCAAAGAAGGTTACGATACAAAAGTCGGTGAGCGCGGCGACAGCTTGAGCGGAGGTCAGCGTCAAAGAATCGCCATTGCCCGCGCACTTTTGGCGAATCCCCCGATTTTAATTTTCGACGAAGCAACTTCCGCCCTCGATTACGAATCCGAACGAATTATCTTAAATAACATGAACGCGATCGGACAGAATCGAACGATGCTTATCATTGCCCACAGATTAAGCGCGGTCAGACGTTGCAACAAAATTATCGTCGTGGACAAGGGCAGAATCGTTGAAAGCGGCTCACATGACGAACTTATGAAACTCGGCGGACTTTATAAATATCTTTACGATCAGCAGGAAAGCAGGGGTTAGACTGATGAAATTTTTTGATTGGCTCATTCACGGCGAAAAAAAAGAAACTGAAACTGAATTTTTGCCGGCGATATTGGAAGTAACCGAAACTCCCCCTTCGCCGACAAAACGCCTTGTTATGTGGACGGTTTTGGCTTTAATCGTAATCGGACTTTTGTGGGCTTTTCTCGGTCACATAAACGAAGTTGCGGTGGCTCCGGGCAAAGTTATTCCTTCCGGTCAGGCGAAAACCGTGCAGGTTAAAAATAAAGGCATCGTCAAAGAAATTCGCGTTGTTGAAGGTCAGGAGGTTAAAGAAGGCGACGTTTTGGTCTTACTCGACCCGACGACTACCAGCGCGGATTATGACAGCTTAAAAAAGCGTGCGGCTTATTACAAACTTGATATTCAGCGATTGACGGCGGAACTCACCGGTCAGCCTTTTGTGCCGGAAGAAGATCCCGACCTTGAATCTCACGACTTGGCGGCGGAACTTGCACTTTATCAGAGCAGGACAAATGATTATCGTACACAGCGCGAAAGTCGTGAAGAAGTCATCGCGCAGAAAAGGGCAAGACTTGAGGCGGCGCGTGCAACTTATGAGAAATATAACGAAGGTTTGAAAATCGCGCAGACGAAGGAAGAGCGATTGACGGAACTCATGGAAGAGGCGGCAATTTCGGCTTTCCAACTGCTTGAGCAACAGAATCAAACTATCGAATACGCGCAAAATGCACAGTCCCAACTCGACGAAATTACCAGTATTCAGGCGGAAATCGCCGAAGCCGAACAAAATCTTGCCAACGTCGACGCGGCTTACAGAAAAGAGATTATGACGGCTTTGGTTGACGCGAAGAAAGAATATTACACCGTCACCGAATCGATAAAAAAAGCTGATGAAGATTCTCGAATGGCGACAATCGTTGCTCCCACTTCCGGCAGAGTTTATAACCTTGCAATTCACACGGTCGGCGGAATCGTCACCGATGCGCAGTCTTTAATGCAAATTGTTCCCGAAGATGCTTCGCTTGAATTTGAAGTTTACGCGGACAACAAGGACATCGGTTTCATAAAAGACGGACAGATTGCCGAAGTTAAAGTCGAAACTTTTAACTTTCAAAAATTCGGAATGGTTGACGCTGTCGTCACCGAAGTCAGTGCGGACGCTGTAAACGAACCGACAGATCAGGAGCGTTATAAAAAATTTAAATTGATTCTTGTGCCGAGCGGAAAAAATACCATTGACGTTTTTGGCGAAGAAGTACCTCTTGCGGTCGGAATGAACGTAAGCGCGGAAATCAAAATCAAAGAAAAACGCATTGTAGACTTTTTCTTGGATCCGTTCCGCCGTTACACCTCCGAAGCACTTAGGGAGCGTTGATTTATGGCAGAAGATAAAGATAAAAACTCAACTGACTTGGTGCCGAGCGGTAAAAAACCTAAAAAACCAAAAAAAGGCTCAATGGCCGAGCAGGTTCAAAAGTACGAAAAAACTTTACATCCGAAAGTTCGCGAAATTGAAGAAGGCGGACGAGTCAACGGCGTTGATACCGGTCTTGCCTGCTTGGTTGCGATTGCGAAATATTACAACATCCCCGCCGATTACAGGCAACTTGAACGCGCTTACGTCCTGCAAGAAGGCAGCGTGGATTTTATAACTTTGGTTCGCGCGGCGAGAGAATTAAAATTAAAGGCGAGAATTTATAACGGTCTCACGGAAGCCGATTTATCGCGCTTGGTCTACCCCGCGATGATACAAATGCGCAGCGGTCGAAAAATCGTCATAACCACAATTCACGAGGGCGATATTTACATAATGGACCCGCTCTTTTCTCAACAGCCCGTAAAAGCCGAAAAATATAAATTGCTGGCGGATTGGACGGGCGACGCAATTCTTTTCACGCGGCGTTTTGAACTCGACGAAAAAAAATCTAAATTCGGTTTCAAATGGTTTTTGCCGGTCGTTTCAAAATACACGCCGTTTTTGAAAAATGTTTTGTGGATGAGTTTACTTTTGCAACTTTTGGGATTGGCAAGCCCGTTTTTCACGCAAAACATTATCGACAAAGTTTTGGTTCACCGTGCGGCGGACGCGCTGGACATCTTAGTTTTGGGAATGTTAATTTGTACGGTTTTCCAAACTTGGATGATGGCACTTCGCGCCTACCTTTTCACAAACATAACTTCAAAAATGGACGTGGCGTTAAGTTCCAGGCTTTTCAAAAATATAAATTCCCTGCCGCTGAGTTATTTCCAAAAATGGCAGGTCGGCGACGTGGTCAGTCGTCTGGGCGAGCTTGAAACACTTCGCGGATTTATGACGGGTTCAAGTTTGACGATAGTTTTGGACATAGTCTTCGCGATAGTTTATTTCGGCGTTATGTTCCTGTACAGCAAAGTTTTGAGCGTCGTCGTCTTGGTGATGATTCCGCTTTTCGTCGTTTTGAATTTGATAGTTGCGCCGATTTTTAAACGCCTGATTAACGAACAATTTTTAATCGGCAGTGAAAATCGTTCATTCTTGATTGAAACGATTACGGGAATGCGCACGGTTAAAGGTTCGAGCGTCGAAAATAATTTTATTCGCCGATATGAAGAAATGCTGGCGAGGTTGGTCAAGGCGGCTTTCAGCGTCATTCAAGTTGCGAATATCGCGAACAGCATCGGCGGATTTTTCCACAGCATTTTCAACCTGGCAATTCTTTGGGTCGGTGCGTATTACGTTATGGAAGGTGAAATTACCGTCGGCGAATTGATTGCGTTCCAGATGATTGCGGGTCAGTTGATCGCGCCGATTATGCGCCTTATAAATCAGTGGCAATCTTTCCAGCAAGTTCGCGTTTCTATGGAACGTTTGGGCGATATTATGAACGAAGACACCGAGCCGAGTTTCAACCCTTCCCGCACAACTTTACCGAGTCTGCGCGGAGATATTGCGATGGAAAAACTTACTTTCAGCTACACTCCCGAAGGCGGAAAAGTTCTTGACAACATAAATATCAGAATCCCCGCGGGAATGAAGGTCGGAATAGTCGGTCGGAGCGGTTCCGGAAAATCTACTTTAACAAAACTGATTCAGCGTCTGTTTTTGCCCGATAACGGCAGAATTTTAATTGACGGCGTTGACATTGCGCAGGTTGAGCCGGCTTGGTTGAGAAGACAAATCGGCGTTGTTCTGCAGGACAGCAAACTTTTCAGCGGCACGGTTGAAGAAAATATTATGATTGCCATGCCCAACGCGACTCATGAAGATGTTGTCAAGGCGGCGAAACTTGCGGGCGCGGACGAGTTTATCAGCCAATTTCCGAACGGTTATCAAACTTTCGTCGGCGAGCGCGGTTCACTTTTAAGCGGCGGTCAGCGTCAGAGAATTTCTATCGCCCGTGCTTTGATTTCAGATCCGAAAATTATAATTTTCGACGAAGCAACTTCCGCGCTTGATTATGAAAGCGAAAATGCTATAATGAGCAACATTGATACGATTGCGAAAGGCAGGACTATGCTTATGATAGCGCACAGACTTTCGACCGTCAGAGATTGCGACGCGATTATTGTTATCGACAGAGGCAGAATTATTGAAGCCGGTTCTCACGAAGAACTTTTGAAACGCAATGGTGCTTATGCAAAACTTCACCAAGCGCAAATTGCTTAAATAATGCGTAATTCATAATGCGTAGTGCGTAATGAAAAAAATTCGCGCATTACGCATTTCGATTATAAAGAAGGGAGATTTTAAATTTGTTAAACATTTTTTTCATGCACAGTTCATTCCCCGCGCAATATTTGAATTTGGCACCGTACTTGGCGCAAAATCCCGAAAACAATGTATATTTTTTGGCGAAGGAAAATTCAATCAATACGCAACTTCGCGGAGTGACTTTGGCTCTTTACGGGCAGCCGAATGAACAACAAACCAAATGGATTGAAAACAGCGGTCCTCTTCGTCCTGCGGCTGAAGCTGTTGTCGACGGTCAAGCAGTCGTCCGAGCGATGGATTGGTTGGCGAAAGAAAAGAAGGTCAAGCCCGATGTCATAATCGCTCATACTGGCTGGGGGTCAACTCTTTACTGCAAAGATTTGTATCCCGACGTGCCGATTATCGGTTATTTTGAATGGTTTTATCACGCGGAAAACAGCGACTCTTATTGGTGGCCGGACGAAATTCCGCAGATGGGAAATAAAATTTCTATCCGCACTCGTAACGCGCATCATTTGATGAATTTGGATTTGTGCGATACGGGCGTTACGCCGACAAAATGGCAGTATGAGCAATTTCCGAAAGAATACAAGCCGAAAATCAATATCATCCACGAGGGAATTGACACGCGTTTTTGTTCTCCGCACCCGAGCGGAAATCGTCCCGGACTTGTCTTGGAAGATGTTAATTTAAATCTGCCCGAAGGCACGGAAATTTTAACTTACGTTGCACGCGGTTTTGAAATTTATCGCGGTTTCCCGTACTTTATGGACGCGCTTAGAATTGTTTTGCAACGTCGCCCGAATTTGCATGCCGTTATTGTCGGCAAGGACAGAATTTGTTACGGCGCACAACTTCAAGACACAACTTATCTTAAAGAAGAGGAGAAAAAAGGCGGTTACGATACCGAGCGAGTTCACTTTGTCGGCTTGAGAAATCGCGGCGATTATCAAAAAATTTTGCGCGCGTCGAGTTGCCACGTTTATTTGACTAGACCTTTTGTCTTAAGTTGGTCATTCCTTGAGGCGATGAGTTTCGGCTGTCCTATCGTCGGCTCAAAAACTCCGCCGGTCGAAGAGGTTATGGAAGATAATGTCAACGGTCTTCTTGCAGAGTTCCGCTCACCCTATCACATTGCGAGAAAAATTGAAGAACTTTTGGACGATCCCGAGAGAGCCAAAAAACTTGGTGCAAGAGCGCGCGAAACAATTCAAGAACGCTTTGAACTTTTGAAATGTATGAGGGCGCAGGAAGATTTAATGTACAGCTTAATCAGATGAGCGGGAAATAATTTGAATTTATTCGCAGTTAGTTGTCAGCTTTTTTTGATGGCTAACTGTTTTTGATTGTGAAAGGAGAGAAAATTTAATGACGTTTGAAAATTTTATTCCGCCGCGCTCAAAAAGTGTTTTGGAAGTTGTCGGCGAGGTCGCGCAGGATTTTGAAAACTCGAAAGAAAATTTTTTGGCAATGCAGCCCGATTGCGATTACAAAATTTCAGAAACTTTGCCGGAGGATGAAAATAAATTCGACACGATAATTTTGCAAAGTGAATTAATCGGCAACTTGGAAAATTCCGAACTCGTCGCGCTGATAAAAAAATCCGCAGAAAAATTAAATCCGCGCGGAACTTTAATTTTCACGCTGGACAACGTTGCCTTTGCGGAAAATATCTTGGCGATTTTAAAAGGCGAACCGCTCAAAGTTAAAATAAATTTGACGGTAAAAGAGTTGGAGACTTCCGCAAAAGAAGCGGGCGCGAATGTTTATCGTTCACTTCATGCATCGCGCGGAGTTTCCGTCCCGAGAAAACTCGTAGAAATTTCCGAAACAGACGTTTCAGTTTTCGTTCACATAATCGCGGCAACTCTTGACCCGTTGCCGCCGAAAACTTTGATTCATTCAATCATCGGCGAAAAACTTGTCTGCGCACCGATAAGAATTCACATGCCCAATAATTTTATAATGACCGAGCCGACTTTTGTTTCGTCGTCAAACCTTGCGGGAGAGGATTTAAAATTAAACACGGACGAAGAATTTAAAAATAAAATTCTCATAAATCAGCGAATGAGTTTGCCGACTTTTAAAAGAGGCGTACAATTTTTTGAGCGGCTGAAAAATGCGGGTTATCTTTACTTGAGCGAAATGGACGATCACCCTTCGCGTTGGCAGGCGGATTACGACAGAACCGGTCATATAAATTTCGTCGGCTGTCATGCCGTTCAAACTTCGACGAAATATCTGGCGGAATATTTGCGGCAATTCAACCCGAATGTAAAAGTTTTTGCCAATCAGCTTAGAAAAATTCAACAGCCGAGAAATTTTGACGAAGAATTCCGGCAAAAAAATAAGCCCGTGACAATTTTTTTCGGCGCATTGAATCGGGACGAAGATTTTGCAGAAATTTTGCCCGTCATCAATGAAATTGCGAAAACTTACGGGAAAAAAATTTTGTTTAAAGTTGTGGCACGTCAGGGACTTTTCAACTCAATTCAAACAGAAAATAAAATTTTGCTTGGAAATCCGAATAATTATGACGGGCAATATATCCCTTACGAGCAATACGAACAAACTTTGCATACTTCCGACATTGCACTTTTGCCGCTTATCGACAATGAATTTAACCGTTCAAAGTCGGATTTAAAATTTATCGAGTGTGCGTCGGGAGGCGCGGTAGTTTTGGCGTCCCCCGTCGTTTATTCCGAAGTCGTTCGAGACGGTGTGAACGGTTTTATTTTCCGCAACTTAAGAGAGTTTGACGAAAAATTAAAACTTTTGATTTTCAACCGTACAAAGCGTCGGGAAGTCGCGGAGAACGCTTACAATTACGTCAAACATAATCGCTTGATGAGTCAGCATTACGAAGAGCGAATTGATTGGTACCGCGAACTTTTGGCACGGCTTCCCGAACTCAACGCCGAAACTCAAAAAAGAATCGATAAACTTGCGCCTAAGTTTAAAAATGAAGTTGAATCGCCGCAAAAAATTTCTTCGCCGAAAATTTCTGAAAATAAAGGGCTTTTCGGACCACACGGCGAAATACTCATTCCGGTATAAATGTTCTGCGGAAGGGTGTGACAAAAATGTTGGGACTTCAACTTGTTTCCATGTCGTTGATTTTTTACGCGATTTTTATTTGTGCGGTGCTGGGCGTTTCGGTTATCGTATATATCTCAAGCCGCAGTCCGGCGACAAACAAAGCACCGATTGACGGTTTGGTTTTGGGCGAGCGACAGAAAAATTCCAAAGGCTACACCAGCGTTGTTGACAAGACAAAATTTTTGGGCGCGATTGGAGTTTGCTCAACTGATTTGCGACCCGCCGGCACCGTCATTGTCGAAGGCGAGCCGCTTGACGTGGTGACGGAAGGAAGTTTTGTTAAACACGGCGATATTGTCAAAATTATCAACGTGGACGGTTCAAGAATTTTGGTAAGGCAAATTTGATTTAGTGATTAGCGGATGGTGGTTAGTGAAGGGACTGTTCCCTGTTCACTACCCACTATTTTTATTTGCAGTTTTCGTTTAATGTGATATACTTTCGGGATAAAAAATCAGATGGGAGTGTATTAAATGAAAAAGTTTTTTATCGGTTTCGCGATTTTATCGACGATTTTTTTGAGCAGTCCGAAAATTTCTCAAGCGGCCGAACTTTACGACGTAATTTTTCAAAATATAACTTATTACAACAGCAATCCGAAAGAAATTCGCTGGCTGACCAACGCAATTTTTTACGCGGCGAAAGAATATAAAGTCGATCCGATTTTAATCGCGGCGGTGATGGAGACTGAAAGCCATTACAATTTCCACGCACTCAGCCCCGTCGGCGCAATCGGTTTAATGCAACTTATGCCCGA
>CAJOCT010000019.1 GCA_905236725.1 uncultured Selenomonadaceae bacterium
AAAGTGCGTGTAACCCGTCTCGACAGTTTTTTTCAAAGATTCTTCGTTCATATAAGCCAACATCAAAACTTGCCCGCTCTCTTCTTGAACGATCGCGGGAACAAGTCCTTTTTCGTCGAATTTAATTTTGCTTACGTCAATTTCCATTTTCAAATCCCCAATCACATTTTGCATTTTCCGCAAGCCGATTTAACAAATCTTTTTTTGTCAAAGTACCGTCGGCAACGCGAAAAATTAAATCGATTAAATCTTTTTCATCGCATTCCGCAGAAAAATTATTTGCCTTCAAAAAAACCAACATTGCGTGAAGTCCGATGCGTTTGTTTCCGTCAATCCCGCCAAAATTTTTTATCAACTCGCCATGCAAAAATAAAATTTGCTTTTTGCTTAAATATTTCATTTTGCAAGTTCCGCATAAACAGATTTATTTTTTTCGATAAGTTCGGCGGAAATTTTGAATAAATCTTCGTCGCTCAAAGTTTCTTCATTTATTCGGTCGAATGCGGATTTCAGAAAAAATTTAGACATTGAAATATTTTTGCTTTCGGTGTATTCGTGAATGAAATTATAATCTTCGTCGCTCATTGCAAGTTCAAAAATCATCTGAATCACTCCTCAAAATCTTACCTCAACGCCGCGATTTTTCAGATATTCTTTGACTTGTCTAATGGTGTATTTGCCGTAATGGAAGACTGAAGCCGCCAAAACCGCGTCCGCCTTGCCTTCCGTCAAAACTTTGTAGAAATGCTCAATTTCGCCCGCGCCTTACGGGAACGTTGACGGATTCGGAAACCGCGCGAGTCAGCTCAATATCGTAGCCGCCTTTCGTGCCGTCCGCGTCCATTGAAGTCAATAAAATTTCGCCCGCGCCGAGTGCAACGGCTTTTTTTACCCAGTCGAGACAGTCAAGACCGGTCGGAGTTCTGCCGCCGTTCACGTAAATTTCCCAGCCTGCGGAATTTTCCCGACGTTTCGCATCGACAGCCAAAACGACGCATTGACTGCCGAATTTTTTTGCGCCGTCAGAAATTATTTCGGGATTTTTTACCGCCGCGCTGTTGATTGAAATTTTATCTGCGCCCGCCTTCAACATAACGCGCATATCTTCCGCCGTGCGAATGCCGCCGCCGACCGTGAACGGAATAAAAACTTGCGCCGCGCAGTTTTTCGCAACCTCAACCATAGTGCCGCGCCCTTCGTGGGATGCGGTGATGTCAAGAAAAACTAATTCGTCCGCGCGTTCGTCATCGTATTTTTTCGCAAGTTCGACGGGATCTCCCGCGTCGCGCAGTCCGACAAAATTAGTTCCCTTGACGACCCGCCCGCCCTTCACGTCCAGGCAGGGAATAATTCTTTTCGTCAGCATAAAAATTTTCCCTCACTCGGCAATCTTCACGGCTTCCGCCAAATTTATTTTGTTTTCGTAAAGAGCCTTGCCGATAATCACGCCGGTTATTCCCGAATGCTCAAATTTTTTCAGCGCACGAATATCGTCAAGGGATTTCACGCCGCCCGAAGCGATCAGAGAAATTCCCGACTTTGCCGCGATATTTGCAAACTTTTCTGCGTCAACGCCCGCCAAAGTTCCGTCGCGTGAAATATCGGTGTAAATTATTGTTGAAATGCCGTAATCGCCGATTCTCATTGCAAGGTCGTCCGCTTTCATATAGCCGGTATCGCCCCAGCCGTGCACCGCCACAACGCCTTCACGCGCGTCAATGCCGACGATAACGTTTTCTCCGCCGAAAGTCCGCGCCGCGTCCCTGACAAGTTCGGGTTTTTCAACCGCAATCGTCCCCAAAATAACGCGCGAAACTCCCATATCCAAAAGCGTTTCCATATCATTCATCGTACGAACGCCGCCGCCGACTTCGATTGGAATGTCTACCGCATCCAAAATTTTTTTTATCGCAAAAATATTTATCAAATGACCTTCGCGCGCTCCGTCCAAGTCCACGACGTGCAAAAACTTCGCGCCCGCCTCCTCCCACTTCGCCGCCTGATCTTCCGGAAAGTCCGAATAGACAATTTCTTTTTGAAAATCGCCCTGCGTCAAGCGTACGCATTTACCATTGCGAATATCAACAGCCGGTAAAACTATCATAAAAAAAACTCCTCCCTAAATTCAGTGGTTAGCGGACAGCGAACAGGTTACAGCTATTCCCTAACCACTGTTCACTGTCCACTGAACTAACCTTTAATGCCGATAACCGCCGCAATTCTGCCGGTTTGTCCTTTTGCCGCGCGATAAGAAAAATACCAAGACTTTTGACAACAAGTACACTCCTCCGCAACTTCGATATTTTTTGCGGGGATTCCGACTTCCTCAAGCTGAATTACATTTGCCGCCCAAAGATCCAAAAAAATTTTTCCGTCGCGTTCCAAAAGAATTTCGCCAAAATTATCCGGGAAATTTTTTTTGCAGGCGTCGCGAACTTCTTCGCCGATTTCGTAACAACACGGACCGATTGAAGGACCTATTCCCGCAAAACAATTTTCAGACCGCGTACCGAAATTTTCTTTCATCGCCAAAAAAGTTTTCGTCGCAATTTTTTTCATCGTGCCCTTCCAGCCGCCGTGAGCAATTCCCACCGCAACATTTTCAGCGTCCGCGAAAATTATCGGCACACAATCCGCGAAACAAAGCATCAGCGGAATATCGGCAACATTTGTTATCAGCGCGTCGGTTTCGGGAATTGCATCGGAATAATTTTTACTGCCGCGCCCTCTGTGCTTTTCTTCGACGCGAAAAATTTTATCGCCGTGAACTTGATTCGGCGTGACCATATCTTCAATTTTATAACCGAACGAGCCGATAAATTTTTTTCTGTTCGCCAAAACATCTTCGGGCGAATCGCCGACGTGCAAAGCCAAATTTAAGCTGTCAAAAGGCGGCTTGGACTTTCCGCCGAGTCGTGTGGAAAATGAGTAAAAAAACAAATCTTCCGGAAAATCGGTAAATCTTCCGTGCCATAAATTTTGCTCATTGCGTTTCAAAAAATACGCCATAATCTCCCTACCTTTCAATTTATTTCGGGGATTATTCTTTGAGCGTCGCCGATTTCCCTTTAAAAAAATTTTTTTGTTGCATTTATCGCGCGAATTGTGTAGAATGGAAAAAATTTTCGGTCAGGAGTTTTTTTCATGGAAGGGTGATTATTGTGTCAAGCATTTCAAATTTGGTCGGCTCCAACTATTATTATTCGTCTTTTTTCAACAGCAATTCTGCTGATAAAAATCAGAGCGCGGCGCAAAAATCCATCAATAATTTGTGGAGTTCGTACAATTCCACCGCGTCAACTTCAATGAATGCGCTCAGCGGTCTCAGTGAAATCAAATCCGGCGTGTCGAGCGTTATGGAAAGTTACGACACCGCCAAACAAACTTTTTATGACGAGTTCGACGAAGCGATTTCTAATTTAAGTTCTTCGGCGAAGACTGTCAAGGAATATAATTTTGATGTCGGCAAGGATCCGATTATCAAAACCGAAAGCACGAACGAAGACGGCGAAAAAGTTACCTCGACGACTTACAGCAAGGATATGCAAGCCGCGCTGGATACCGTGAAAAAATTTGTCGACGATTACAACAGCACGATAAATTTTTTGAGTGACAACAGTGCAGTTTCAAAGCGCGTGAGCAGAATGGCGCAAAATTTCGGCGATACGACTTACCGCTCCGCAAATTATGAGTCGATCGGAATCAACGTAAGCAGTGACGGCACGATGAAAATTGATGAAGAAAAACTCGCCGACACTATCGCGGACGATCCGGCGAAAGTTTCCAGGATTCTCGGCAAAGACGGACTCGCGGACAAGGCTGAAAGTCACGTTTCTTTGGCGAAAGGTCAGCGCGACAACCTCTTCCCCAGCGCGAAAAGTATGCTTGGCGATCAACTTTCGGCGGCGGCTCTCTACACCGGCGGGGCTTACGTCAATATGACTGCGATTGCAAACACCGGCAACCTTTTGAATATGATGTTCTGAAAAAAATTTTTTAAGCAAAAAAACTGTCAATTTCCTTCTGCAGGATTTTGACAGTTTTTTATTTCGCTAAAAACTAAGAAGCTGTTTTCACAAGAGTTTCTTTTCAGACTTTTTTTAGATGATACTTTTCTTTTGACCGCAAAAGAAAAGTATCCAAAAGAAAACTCGCCGCGCATTGGTCGCATCACGCGACCAGAGACGCGGCAAGGGCGCGCGTCCTTGCGCGCCTCTTTTTGTCTAAAAATTTAACCCTGTGATTTTAAATGTTCTAAGCTTTATTTTCCGGCAAGAATTTTGTAGCCGTTAATTCTTTCTTCCGCGTCGCGTTGAGTTTTTTCAAAAAGTGCCTCAGCCGCTTCGGGGAAATTTCTCTGCAGTGAAGAGTAACGAACTTCACCCTGCAAAAATTCTTGGAACTTCGAGAAATCCGGCTCTTTTGAATCAAGCGTGAAAGGATTTTTGCCGCTGCCGATTAACTGCGGATTATAACGCCAAGTCGCCCAGTAACCGCACTGAACCGCCAATTTTCCTTCAAGCTGACTGTTGCCCATGCCCTTTCTTATGCCGTGATTTATGCAAGGTGCGTAGGCGATAATCAACGACGGTCCTTTATAAGCCTCCGCCTCCGTGATTGCTTTCATCAACTGATTTTGATCCGCGCCCATCGAAACTTGAGCAACGTAAACATAGCCGTAACTCATCGCCATTTTGCCGAGATCTTTTTTCTTCGTCTTTTTGCCCGTCGCCGCAAATTGAGCGATAGCCGCCGCGGGAGTTGCCTTTGAAGCCTGACCGCCGGTATTTGAATAAACTTCCGTGTCGAAGACGAAAACGTTGACATCTTCGCCGCTTGCAAGGACGTGGTCAAGTCCGCCGTAACCGATGTCATAAGCCCAACCGTCGCCGCCGACAATCCACTGTGAACGTCTGACGAAAAAGTCGCGGTTACTGTAAATTTTGTTCAAAAGTTCGTCGTCACCTTTTTCGGCTTCAAGAATCGTCGTCAATTTTTCCGCACGTTCACGAGTATTTTCGCCGATTTTATAATTTTCTCTCCAGTCCGAAAGTGCCGCGCGAAGTTCATGACTTCCCTTGCCCGACTCAATTGCCTTCGTCACGTCGTCCGCAAGCGAATCGCGAATTGCCTTCATACCCAAAAGCATTCCGAGACCGTATTCCGCATTGTCCTCGAAAAGCGAATTGCCCCAAGCCGGTCCGTGACCTTTGTGGTTGACGGTGTAAGGCATTGCGGGAGCAGACGCGCTCCAAATTGACGAACAGCCCGTCGCGTTTGCAATCATCATCCTGTCGCCGAAAAGTTGCGTCAAAAGTTTCATATAAGGAGTTTCGCCGCAACCCGCGCAAGCTCCGCTGAACTCAAAGAGCGGTTTTTCAAACTGACTGCCGACGACTGTATTTTTCTTTGTCGGATTTTCTTTAGGCGCAACTTTTTCAGCGTCAACGCCGTAATCGAAATATTTTTGACGATTTTTTGCCTCTTCATTGTAAGGCACCATCGTCAAAGCCTGTTTCGGGCAGACCTGCGCGCAGTTTCCGCAACCCAAGCAGTCCGCAGTCGAAACGGCGATTGTCAAGTTATAAGCACCGCGCGAAATTTTTGACGGAATAGAGTCCATACCTTCGGGAGCGTTTTTGAGTTCTTCGGGAGTCGTCAAAATCGGACGAATTGCCGCGTGAGGACAGACGAAACTGCACTGATTGCAACCGATGCACTTCGATTTATCCCACGCGGGAACTTTAATAGCCGTGCCGCGTTTTTCGTAAGCAGAGCCGCCGAGCGGGAAAGTGCCGTCCGCAAACTGTTCGACCTTGCTGACAGGTAAAATTTCGCCTTCTTGACGGTTCATAACGTTTTGAATTTCGCTGATAAATTTCGGCAGATTTTCGGAGGCGAGACCTTCTCTTTCACCCTTCGCGTTGATGTCCCAGCCGCTGATGTCAACTTTATGAAGAGCTTCGATACCTCTGTCAATCGCGCCGCAGTTCATTTCGACAATCTGCGGACCTTTTTTACCGTAAGATTTTTCAACCGCGTCTTTGAGATATTTAACGGCTTCGTCAATCGGAATAATGTTGGCGAGTTTGAAGAAAGCCGCCTGCATAACCATATTGAAACGTCCGCCGAGTCCGAGTTCACCCGCAATTTTAACCGCGTTGACGGTGTAGACGTTAATTTCATTTTCGGCGATATATTTTTTCATATACGAAGGCAATTTTCTGCCAAGTTTTTCGTCGCTCCAATCGGTATTCAAAAGGAAAGTTCCGCCCTTTTTCATACCCGCAATCAAATTGTAATGATGAACATAACTTTTTTGACTGCAGGAAACAAAATCGGGTTTAGTAATGAGATAAGGCGAAGTTATCGGGGATTTTCCGAAACGCAAATGACTCATCGTAATGCCGCCGGATTTTTTCGAGTCGTATGCAAAATAAGCCTGCGCGTAAAGATCCGTATTGTCGCCGATAATTTTAATGGCGGATTTATTCGCGCCGACAGTTCCGTCCGAGCCGAGACCCCAGAATTTGCAGGCGGTAGTTCCTTCGGGAGTCAAATCAACGTCGTGATGTTCATTCGCGAGAGATTTATTTGAAACGTCGTCATTGATGCCGATTGTGAAACCGTTCAACGGCTCATCTTTCGCGAGTTCGTGGAAAACTGCCAAAAGTTGATCGGGAGTTGTGTCCTTTCCGCCGAGACCGTAACGACCGCCGACGATTACGGGAGAAATTTCCGCATCGTAAAAAGCCGCACGAACGTCGAGATAAAGCGGTTCACCTGCGGAGCCTGCCTCTTTCGTTCTGTCGAGGACGGCAATTTTTTTGACGGTTTTGGGAATGGCGTTGAGGAAATGTTTAACGCTGAACGGGCGATAAAGATGAACGCTGACCACGCCGACTTTTTCGCCGTTTTCGTTGAGATATTTTGCCGCCTCTTCCGCAGTCTGACAAGCCGAGCCGATTGCGATAACAATTCTTTCCGCATCCGCCGCGCCGTAATAGTCGAAAATATGATGTTCGCGGCCGGTGATTTTAGAAACTTCCGCCATATAATTTTCGACAATATCGGGCAGAGCGTCATAATTATTATTTGTCGTTTCGCGCATTTGGAAATAAACGTCGGGATTTGTCGCCGTGCCTTTGATAATCGGGTGATCGGGATTTAAAGCAGAGCGGCGGAATTTTTCAATCGCGTCGTAATCGACAATCTTGGCAAGGTCGGAGTAAGCGATAGTTTCAATTTTTTGAATTTCGTGCGAAGTTCTGAAACCGTCGAAGAAATTAACGAAGGGAATTCTGCCTTTGATTGCGGAAAGGTGAGCAACTGCGGACAAGTCCATAACTTCTTGGACGCTGGATTCTGCAAGCATTGCGCAACCTGTTTGACGCGCCGCCATAACGTCTTGATGGTCGCCGAAAATGTTCAACGTGGAAGTTGCCAAAGCCCGCGCAGATACATGAAAAACGCCGGGTAAAAGTTCGCCGGCTATCTTGTAGAGATTCGGAATCATCAGCAAGAAACCCTGCGACGCCGTGTAGGTCGTAGTCAACGCACCTGCCAAAAGTGAACCGTGTACCGTTCCTGCCGCGCCGCCTTCTGACTGCAACTCTACCAAACGAACTTTTTGACCGAAAATATTTTTGGCTCCCTTCGCCGCCATTTCGTCAACATCTTCAGCCATCGGCGACGACGGAGTTATCGGATAAATCGCGGCAACATCGGTGAACGCATAGGAAACGTAAGCCGCCGCCTGATTGCCGTCCATCGTCTTCATTTTTTTTGCCATAAACTTTCAAAAGTCTCCTCTCAATATAAACTGCAGACAAAATTTTTCTCTTAAAGTTTCAAACTCAACTCGACTTTCAATTCATCAAAATTTATTTTCTCTGAACTTCTTGCCACATCAGCCCGAAAACTTTTCAAAAAAAACACAGCCCGCGCTTATAAAAAAAATAATTTCGGGGATTATAACACGCAGATTATAAAATGTAAAACAAAAGAGGCGATTAAGCCTGCCGAAAAAATTTTTTGCCGAAAAAATTTTTTGTGATATAATTCCCGAAAAAATTTGACAGGGAAGAATTTTTTTTATGTTTGAATTTGAATTTATGAGAAACGCCTTTGCGGCAATTTTTTTGGTCACGCCGCTTTTTGGAATTTTATCGACAATGGTCGTGTCAAATCGAATGGCTTTTTTTTCGGACTCACTCGGTCACGGCGCATTTACCGGCATTGCAATCGGCGCGTTGATCGGAGTCGGCTCGGAAATTTTCGGGCTGTTAACTTTTTCAATAATTTTCGCGCTTTTGATAACTTACATAAAAAATAAAACTCACAGCGGCGCGGATACGGTTATCGGGGTTTTCAGCTCAACGGCAATCGCGCTCGGCTTGATGTTGATGTCGGCGGGCGGGCAGTTCAATAAATTTTCGAGATTTTTAATCGGCGATTTATTGAGCATTTCGCAAAGTGATTTAATTTTGTTGACGGCGGTTTTTTGCGCGGTGATGATCGGCTGGATTTTTTTATTCAATCGGCTGTTAATTTCTTCGGTAAACAAAACTTTGGCGCGAAGTCGCGGGATAAATACTCAACTCGTCGAATCAATTTTTGCCGTGATGTTGGCGTTGGTCGTCGCGCTTTCAATTCAATGGGTCGGAATTTTAATCATCAACGCGCTTTTGGTTTTGCCTGCGGCGGCGGCGAGAAATATTTCTCATTCGGTCAAGCCGTATCATTTTTTGAGCGTCGCAATCGCGCTGATTTCCGGACTTATCGGCTTGGTTTTGGCTTATGAAATAAACGCGGCGGCGGGTGCAACGATTGTGGTTTGTGCGGCGGCAATTTATTTTTTTACGCTGATTTTAAAACCGAAATTTGCAAATTAAATATTTTTTATCTTCATTTCTTTTTTAGAGAAAGAAACGAAGATTTTTTTTCGCAAAAAAAATGAGAGAACTTTTTTTAAAGCCCTCTCAAGAAAATTTTATTCGGTTCAAAATTATTCTTCGACTTTATAAAGAACGTAAGTCAAACCGAAACCGACTGCGCAAGCAATCAAGTTGACGATGATGTATTGAACAATTTGACCGTTCATATAAAGGAGCATACCGGGCAGAACCGTTATGCCCATACCTGTACCGGCAAGACCCAAGAAACTTGAAATCGCGCCGCCGACTGCACCGCCGCAGCAACCGAAAATAAACGGTTTCATCAAGCGAAGGTTAATACCGAAAATTGCAGGTTCGGTAATTCCCAAGAACGCGGGGACGGTTGACGAAATATAAAGAGCGCGTTTTTTCGGGTCTTGAGTTTTGAGCGAAACTGCCAACGCCGCGCCGCCCTGTGCAATCGTCGCGCAGGTGATAATCGCGTTGAACGGGTCAGCCTGAATTGTGCTGAGGAGGTAAATTTCCAACGCGCTGAAGACGTGGTGAACACCGAAAATAACGATAACCTGTTGCAAACCGCCGATAACAAGACCGCCGAGAATCGGAATGCCCAAGAAGGATTGAACCGCACCGAAGACAACTTGCTCAAGTCCGTGCATGATAGGTCCGACAACGAGGAATCCGAGAGCCATCGAAATTGTCAACGTCAAGAACGGAGTAACAATCAAGTCGATAACATCGGGGATAAAAGTTTTCAGCCAATGTTGAAGTTTCGCCGCGAAGATACCGAGAACCAACGCGGGAAGAACTGAACCTTGATAACCGACCAAAGGAACGGTGAAGAATCCGAGATCCAAGGGGATAGGAACTTTTCCGTCAAATTCCGGCATACCGTACGCCTCGACCCAAGTCAAGCCTTTATCGGCAAGTTCTTGAGCCGCGCCGCCGACGACGTAAGCGTTAGGCAATGCAGGGAAAACCAACATCAAACCGAGAACTATACCGATAACCGCCGTGCCGCCGAATTTATTCATCGTCGACCAGCAGACCAAAGCCGGCAAAAATGCAAACGCCGTATCAGTCAAAACCTGCGTCATCAACAGGAAAGTCGGACTCCACTCACTGCCGAGAGAAAGTAACGCTCCGCGCAGACCCATAAACAAACCTGTTGCAACCAAGACAGGGATAATCGGGACGAAAACGTCGCCGAGTGTACGAGAAATTTTTTGCACCAAACTCATTTCGGCATAAGCGGCCTCTTTACCGCCGCCGCCCGCAAGAGCAGGTTTCAGCTTGATAAATTCCTCCGTGACCTTATCGACAAAGCCCGTGCCGCAAATAATCTGATACTGTTGCGCCGCGAAGAATTGACCTTTGACGCCGTCGATATTTTCAATTTTCTTTTCTTGAATTTTCGACTTGTCATTGACAATCAAACGCAGACGAGTCGCGCAGTGTTCGGCAGTTCTTACGTTATCAGGACCGCCGACGTAATGCATAATCGATTTTGCAACGCGTTCCGCATCCGGCAAGCCTGCAAACTGTTTAATAACGTCGTCGTCTTCAACAGGTCCTGCAGAGGCTGCTTCTTCGGCGGGAGCCTTCGAGGTGACGGATTGTTTGTCCAACTCGAAAGTAATGTCGCCGAAATCCGCGTGGTTGGTGACAACAACGGGCGTTGTCGTTTCATAACCTGCTTTGACAATTCCTTTAGGATCAAATTCAAGCAAAAGTTCGCCGCGTTTAATTCTGTCGCCGGCCTCTTTTTTCGGCGTAAAACATTCGCCGTTGAGTTTGACCGTGTCCATACCGACGTGAATCAAAAGTTCAATTCCGTCGTCGGACTTCAAGCCGATTGCGTGACCCGTGGGGAAGAAAACAGTAATTTCACCGTCAAACGGCGCAAAAACTTTTCCTTCGGGGTCTTTGACAGCCGCGCCGCGCCCCATCGCTCCGCCGGCAAATACGGGGTCGTTGACTTCGTTTAACGGAATCAGCTTGCCGTTAAGCGGGCTACTTATTCGTATGTCTTTAGCCATTTTGTCGCCCTCCTTTAAGCGATAAAAAACATACCCCGGCAGTTCAAAAAATAATTCGTGGGAAAAATTCAAAATAATTTCCTAAAATCAGAATATCTCAAAATTATTTTTCCAAAACCGCCAATCTTGAATATAATATGAAAAAATACAGTCGAATTATATCTTTTGAAAGTTATAACGTCAACCGCGAAAATAAAAATTTTTCGGTGTTAAAACAAAATTCTTGACAAGTTTGCCGATAAAATTTAGAATTGTTTCGGAGAATAAAAGAGGCTTGCCGTCAGGTCGGTTTCCTCTCGTGATATAGGTCACACGATTAGACCGCCGGACCAGGGCGGTTTTTTCAGTTTTCTACTTAAAGAAAACTTCGAAGAGTATTGCGGCAGTCCCAAGTGCTTGAAGAATCAAGCTGTATTTCTCGTATTTGGACATTCGCGCCACCCCCTCTCAAAAAACTGAGAGGAAAACCGACCCCAAGCAGACCGTGCGTATTATATAAAAAATTTTTGAGTTTGCAAAGGTTTTAAACGTTGCCTTTGATAATCGCGCTGTCGTAATGTTCTTTTTTTGAAACGATTTTCTGCGCGATTTCGTCCCAACTGCCGTTTGCAATGAGCTGATAGACAATTACGTTGTCGAAAATCGAATCTGCGCGTTCAATTCTGCCGTGCCGCTGTGTTTGAATCGCGAAACTTATTGCCGGTTCGTACTCGCAAAGATATTTGCACTTCGACAAGTTGAGACCCTCCGCGCCCGCGTCCGACATCAGCAAAATTTTACAACGATCGTTATTTTGAAATTTATTGTAAACTTCGGAGTAACGATTTTTTTCTGTCATCGCCCCGAAAACCCGCGCAATTTCAAAATCGAACGCGGGATTTTTCGCCGCCAAAAATTTTATCCTGTCGATAATAACTTCCTGCATCTTTGCAAAACGGCTGAAAATCGCCATCTTCTCGCCGGACTCGACAACTTCTTCAATCAAATCCATCAGCAAGTCAAGTTTGTTGTCGTGCTTGCTGCCGGTAAGATAATTTTTCGCCGCAGTTGAATCGCTCATCATCAAAAGTTTTTCACTGTCCGCAAGTTCTTGAGCAAAATTTTGACGCGCCATAACTTCCGCGTCGATTTTTTTATATTCTTCGCTCATTTCAAGTTCGGAATCTGACAATTTTTTTTCCAGCCGCAATTTTTCTTTGGTCAACTCCGAAAGCTCAAATTTTAAACTTTCCGTCATTCGCAACTGTTTCGGCGAAAGGTCGCAATGTCTTTGAGTGACAACCAATTTCGGCAACTGCGCGGAAATTTCTTCTTTAGTTTTGACGATCATGAAAGGCGAAATTTTTTTGTTGAGTAAATCCTCATTTTTCGCGCCGCCGACAAGTCCCTTGCCGACGAATCTTACAAAAGTCCGATTGAAATCCGGCAGGTAAGGGAAAATTTCGGGATTGATGAAACTGAACAAGCCGAAAATATCGCGCGGATCTTTTTGCACGGGAGTCGCCGTCGCGCCGATTTTTATTTTCGCGTAATTAAATTCATACAAAGCCCGCGCACGTTTTGAGTTAAAATTTTTTATGTAGTGACACTCATCGGCAAAAACACATTGCGGCTTGATTTCGTGCAAAATTTTTCTGACGTTTTTATCGCGCAGAGTTTCATAATTCAAAATAAGCAAGTCCGCGTCTTTGAACTGCGCTTGAAATTTTTTCGGAGCAAAGCGAAGAGTCGAGGAAGATTGAATAATTTTCGCGCGGAAGTCGGTAAATTTTTTGACTTCCATAAGCCATTGAGTTTTCAACGAGGCTTTGACGACGATTAAGCCGCAACCGGAAATAATTTTTCGCTTGAGTGCCTCGCCGTAAATTCCGAGGCAGACGGGAGTTTTGCCCGCACCGCACGGCGCAACTATCAAAGCGTTCTGCGCGTCGAGAGAAAATTTTATCAGCTGTTTTTGATAATCGTACAACGGCAACTTTAAATCTTTTCCAATATCCGCGTAATCGGCAATAATTTTTTTCTCGGTTTCGGCAAGGGTAACGGCAGGCAAATTTTCGCGGTTAAAAATTTTGTCGTCCAAGTTCAAAAAAGACTCGTAACCGTTTTTCGTGACAAGCCACTCGCCGGTTTTTTCGTCGAATTTTTTTGAACGAAGCCGCGCCAACAAATCCGCAAAATCGCTGAAGTGGCGAATAACTTTTTTGTCGTCGTTGTTGAACTTAACGGCGTAAGTAAATTTTTCGTCAAGGTCATCTGTTTTTCTGACATTGACAAGTTTCATCACAGCACCCCTTTTTTACTGTCCGCTGTTCGCCAAATTGCGAATTTCTTCGGCGGTTTGCACGGCTATTTTGATAACTTGAGCTTTGTGATCCTGTAATTTCTGCTCGTTGACAAGGTGGCGCGGAATTTTTGAAAATTCGTCCGTCGCGCTGATAATTTTTCCCATCATCATATTCAGCGCGTCCTGTATCGCCTTTACAAAATTATCTTTGTCGCGGTCTTTTTGATTCAGAATTTTTTTCATCGCAAGCATTTGGTTATAAAGATTGTCGTATTCTTCGCGCTGTTTCGTGTTCGCCTGAATCATATTTTTAAGCAGTTCGTATTTTTCCGCCTCGCTCTTTTGCATCGATTCGGCAATGTTGGTGAAAGAAATCACGCAACTTTTTATGTCGTCCAAAGTTTTGCCAAGCCCGGAAACTTCCGGCATTACGATATTTATGGGCGGAGTAACCTGCGCGGGCAATTTTTTTTCTTCGACTTGCGGAACTTTTTCCGAAACAGAAGAATTTTTTACATCTTCGACTTGTTGAACTTTTTCAGAAAACGAAGAATTTTTAACATCTTTGACTTGCGGAACTTCTTCCGAAACCAAAAAATTTTCTAAATCTTCGACTTGCGAAACTTTTTCCGAAACAGAAGGATTTTTTTTATCTTCGACCTTTTGAACTTTTTTCGGAAATGAAGAATCGTCGGCTTGAAAATGCGAAATTACGAAATAAAAATAATTTGTCACGCTGAAAGTAAATTTTTCGTTGAGCGCGTCCTTTGCGGTGATAATTTGTTCCGCGACAATCCCTTCGCCCGCGGAGGCTCTTCTGTAGTCGTCTTCTGTCAAAGTGACGTAAACATTCATACGTGAACGCCCTCTTCGTCCTTCGCAGGGAATATAAGCCAGAACAATCAATTTCAGCTTCAACAGTTCATTCAAAGCCGCGCGAGTGTTTTCAATCGGCACGCCGGAAAAAGCCGAAATATTATGTGTACTTGTCTCTGCCCAAATTTTGCTTCTCTTGCCCAAAAGAAATTCCAAAACAGAGCAAACATCGACCAAAAAACCCGTCGATCTGTTATGACGTTCATTATCGATCTTTTTCAAAAATTCGTCCGACAAATTGCGAAAATAAGTCGCCCGTATGCCGAGTTGTTCTTTTTCTGCGGCCGAAACCCACTTAAAAACGTACGGTCTCATCGAATCAAGCCCGCCGATTCTTTTTTCTCTTTCCGACAACTTTGAGATGATATTCGGATGCCTGCGCAGATAATAAAGAACTGCCGCGCGTTCGGAATAACTCAGCCCGTCAAAAACCTCCGCGCTGTTCACGCTGAAAATAACCAGCCTGTGCCAGCCGTCTTCTTCGGGGGTATTCTTTATTTCGTTCAACAAGGTAAAAAAAACTTTTTTCAGCTCATTGACTCGAAATTTTTCTGTGCCGACTCTTTTTTGAAGTCCGTCCGGCGTTACACCAAAAATATCTTTAGCCATACTTTCTCCTTTTAAAAAAATATTTTTTCGACAAAAAAACTCTCTGCCTTTTGAAAGAGAAATTTAACACGTGAAAAAAATACTGTCAAGAAAATTGCAGAAAAATAGCAGGAAATTATTTTTTCGCGCTGAAATATTTTTTCATTATCGAAAATTGATTGATGAAGATAAAATTGGGAGGGATTTTTATGAAGATAAGAAAGACCGTAATCCCCGCCGCAGGACTCGGCACAAGATTTTTGCCGGCCACTAAAGCACAGCCTAAAGAAATGTTGCCAATCCTCGACAAACCGACTATCCAATACATCGTCGAAGAAGCCGTCGCGGCGGGCGTGGAAGATATTATTATCGTCACAGGCAGAAGCAAACGCTCAATAGAAGATCATTTCGACCGCTCGATTGAACTTGAACTTGGGTTGGAAAAAGAAGGCAAGACGGAAATTTTGGAAATGGTTAAATCTATTTCCGAAATCGCCAACATTCACTACATTCGCCAAAAACAGCCGCTCGGTCTCGGTCACGCGGTTTTAACGGCAAGTCACTTTATCGGCGACGAACCTTTTGCGGTTTTGCTCGGTGACGACGTTATCGTTTCAAAAAAACCCGTCCTTCAGCAAATGCTGGAAGTTTTCAACGAATATCAAACGTCCGTTATCGGCGGGCAAGAAGTTCCCCTCGAAGTCATCGGAAAATATTGTTCGCTCGACGGCAAAAAAGTTGAAGACGGCGTTTATAAAGTTCAAAACCTCATCGAAAAGCCCAAGCCCGAAGAAGTTTTTTCAAACATCGCAATTTTAGGCAGATATATTTTAACGCCGAAAATTTTCCATTACCTCGAAACTCAAACACCGGGCGCGGGCGGAGAAATTCAGCTCACCGACTCTTTAAACCGCCTTGCTCACGACGAAATTATGTATGCTTACCTCTACAAAGGCAAACGTTACGACATCGGCAGTAAAATGGGCTTTCTCCAGTCGAATATCGAAGTCGCTTTGAGAAATCCCGAAGTTTCCGAACAACTCAAAGAATATCTCAACGCACTTCACGAAAATATGGACGAAATGTTAAGCTATGACTAAGGATAAAAATTTTTTATGCAACCTTATCAATTAAAAAATCTTTGGCAACAGGTTTTGATAAAGGCGCGGGACCATTTAAGCGAAGGAGCTTGCGAAAAATGGATCGCGCCTTTAAAACCGATTGCACTCGAAAAAAATGTTTTGACGCTCTCGACTGCTGACGATTTACACAAACAGTGGGTTGAAGAGCGTTATTTATCGCGGCTGGAAGAGGCAATTTTTGAACTTTCCGGAGAACATTTGAGCGTCGTTTTAAAAACCGTCAAAAAAAAATCCAAACTCAAAAACGAAAACGAACTGCAAACGACTTTGGAAATGGACGAAAAAAATTTGCCGCCCGAAAAAAATCGGATTGCTCCCGCCGACAACTCTACTTTGATTCGGCGTTATACTTTTGAAACTTTCGTAACCGGCAAGTCAAATGAATTTGCGCACGCCGCCGCCCTCGCGATAAGTAAGGAGCCCGGCAAAACTTATAACCCTTTTTTTATTTACGGCGGAGTAGGACTCGGCAAAACTCATCTGATTAACGCTATCGGCAACAGAATTTTGCAGACCATGCCGACAAAAAGAATTTTGTACGTTTCCGCCGAACAGTTCACCAACGAACTTATTACCGCCATTCGCGAACACAAAATAGGCAGTTTCAAAGAAAAATATCGAACTGTTGATGTGCTGATGGTTGACGACGTTCAATTTCTTTCCGGCAAGGATTCGACGCAGGAAGAATTTTTTCACACCTTCAACGACTTGCACAACCTCGACAAGCAAATTATTTTGTCCAGCGATTGTCCGCCGCAACAGGTTGAGGGAATTGAGGAAAGATTGCGCTCCCGATTCGCTTGGGGGCTTTGTACCGACATTCAAAAGCCCGATGTTGAAACCCGCATTGCCATTTTGCAAAAAAAAGCTCTCTTGGAAAAAATCCTCGTGCCGACAAAAGTTATCGTCGACATTGCCGAAAAAGTCGACTCGAACATTCGCGACCTCGAAGGAGCTTTCACAAAAGTTGTTGCCCGCGCCTCGCTGATGAACAAAACTTTTGAAAATGCCTTCGACGACCTTGAAAACGACGACAAAGTTGCTCTGCAGTCGAACGCCTTCATTGACGACAACTCCGCCCGCGCAAACTCCGATATTTCTTTGCGGCAAATTGTCGAAACTGTTGCCGCTCATTTCGCCATTGCTCCCGAATCTCTTCTGGCAAATACGCGCTCTTTGAAAATCGTCCGTCCCCGCCAAATCGCGATGTACCTCTGCCGCGCGATAACTTTGGAATCTTGGGCGAATATCGCAAAATTTTTTGGCAAAAAAGACCACGCAACCGTTATGCGTGCCTATAACAAAATTCAGCGTGAGACAAAGAATAATTTTCAGCTTGTTCAACTTTTTCAAAAACTTTTCCCCAATATTTTCGTCCAATGAAAAAAAATATTCGTTTTAAGCCGCTTGATTGTTTTCCATGTACCCCCCTACGTTACCCCGCTAAAGTGAAAATCAGCCGTTTTAACGCATTTTTGCTGACAAAGGGTTGAACTTTTTTTCACAAGGCTGTGCTTAACCCTGTGCTTAAGTTAACAATTTCGTGCTTAATTTTGTGCTTAAGTTGACATTTGTGCCTAACTTTGTGAAATTCGGTACAAACTATGTGCTTAACCGGCGAAGTTAGGCACATGTTAAGCACATGCTAAGCACATGTTAAGCACAGGCAAAATCGCGCCGTGACGCCGTTTGTCGATAGTTAGGCACAGTTAAGCACACCCCTACTACTACGGCTACTACATTTTAAAATATATAGTAGTAAGAAAAAACTGTTTGCATTTTTTCCCCGAAAAAACTCGACTGAAAAAAATTGTAAAAGGAGCAGATGAAAATTTGAAAACGATAAACCGACGAAACTTTTTAAAATTCGCTCTGACTTCAGGATTGGTGATTGGAAGCGGAGGAATATTTTCAGCTTGTAAGGTAAATGAAGAGGGAATGTTAAAAAAGAATTTGGAGGTAAAATTTCTAAGGCAGATTATCACTTCCGATTCAAAAAGTTCACGCTGTTTGATGTGGCAGGCAGATTCGCCGATGACGGAGCCGCAAGTTGAAGTTCGACTGAAAAATTCTGCGGAGTCGATGAAATTTTCTGCGGTTAATTCTTCTTTCACTGACGACGGAGAAAAAAATTTGCAATACACGGCACAACTTGAAAATCTTTTGCCGAGTTCGGATTACGAATACAGAATTTTGGACGGTGAGAGTTGCACTGATTTTTTTGAACTGAAAACGCCTTCAGAAAAAAAATTCAAGGCAATAATTTTTCCCGACAGTCAATCTTCAGACTACGACGTTTGGGGCAAAATTGCTCAACTTGCTTTTGAAAAAAATCCTGACGCGGAATTTTTCATAAACGTCGGCGATATTGTCGATAACGGCGAGGATAAAAATCAGTGGCGGGCGTGGATGGAAAAAGTTTCCGCGCAGATGAAAAAAATTCCCTTCGTGCCTGTTATGGGCAATCATGAAACTTATACGCGAGATTGGCAGGTTCGTTTTCCCGTCGCGTACATAAATTATTTTGCCGTGCCAGATAACGGAGTTGAAAATTTTGCGCGTCGATTTTATTCTTTTGACTTCGGGGCGGCTCATTTCGTTGTTTTGGACAGTCAATGGGACGAGTTGGAAAAATTTCAGCCGAATTTGATTGAAGTTCAGAAAAATTGGTTGAGAGAAGATTTGGCGAAAAATTCAAAGGCTTGGAAAATTGCGCTGATTCATAAAGATGTGTTACAATACCGCATCAACGGCAGACCTGAACGGCTTGAGGGTTTTTCGGACGTGGGGGAAATTTTTATGCCGGAGTTTGAAAGTTTGAATTTCGACGCGGTTTTCACGGCGCATTTGCACACCTACAGGAATCGCGGCAGGTTGAAAAATTTTGTCGCGGACGAGTCGGGACCGCTGTATATTTTGACGGGCTTGGCGGGTGATGTGCGTTATTCAAATTTGTGGATTGATCACGCGTTGGATAAAGTCATCGCGCCGCAACCTGAAATCGACAATTATTTGACGCTGGAAATCTACGATAAAAATTTTTCGGCGAAATGTTTTTTGTCTGACGGTTCACAGTTTGACGAAGTTAATTTGCGAAAGGATTGATTAACTTGAATAATTTTCTTGAAACAAATTTTTCGCGCAGAAAATTTCTAAGCACTTCTGCAAAAATTTTGACGGGCGCGGCGGTTTTCGGCTTAATGCCTGAAACAGTTGATGCGCGGAGAAAATTGAAAGTGCCCGAAATAAGCGTTTTAAAACCTCTCGACGAACTGGATATAGGGACGGTGCCTTTGGACTTCGATGAGATGGAAATACGGACGCATACGGGCGCGATTGTTCTTCACCACGCGGGAATGAGGCGCGACAGAGATATGACCGTTGCCGACATTCACGACTTGCACAAGAACGGCAACAAGTGGGCGGGGATCGGTTATCATTTCGTCATTCACAAGGACGGTTATATTGAGCGCGGACGACCTGAAAATACTTTGGGTGCGCACGCTTTGAGCAACAACGAATTTACTGTGGGAATTTGCGTTATCGGCAATTATGATTTGGGCGTGCCGACGAATGAGCAAATAATTTCTGCGGAACAACTTATGGCGGCAATTTGCGACAAATATAAATTCGAGCCGAGCGATACGACAATTTTCGGTCACAGGGATTTATGCCCGACGGCTTGCCCCGGTAAATCGCTTTATGCGCTTATGCCCGAAATGATTAAGAACGTTCAAAAAGTTTTTTAGCAAAAAAAAATACCGTCGGAGAAAAATTCCGGCGGTTTTTTTATTGTATGGAAAGTTTTTCAAATTCGCGGCAAGAAAAAATTATTAAAATCGCCGCGTAAAAAATTAAAATTATCATTGAGAAAAAATTAAATCCGTTCCGCAAAAGTTCGCTTGTTTGAGTCAACGGCAAAATTTCTATCGCGAATCTTACGAATTCGGGAAGTTGCGAGGTTGAAAAAAAAGTTCCGCATAAAAACGACATCGGCATTAAAACGTACGTGTTGACCTGCGCGAGTTCTTCATAAGTTTGAACCTTCAACGCCGCACAAAATCCCACTCCCGCGAAAATTATCGAGTTTAAAATTATCACGAGAAAAAAAATTGTCGCCCGCTCAAAACTTGATAAAAAATTTAATCCCGCACCGAATAAAAACGCCACGCACAAAATTAACGCAGTCGAAATCATTGCGCGGATTATCGCCGAATTTATTTTTCCGACAACGTAAGCGGCGGGAGAAATCGGCGCAATTAAATATTCTTCCAGGCTTTTGTGATAAACTTTTTCCGCGTGAACGGTAGTAACGCTCATATAACTGACGTTCATCGTGTTGAGCGCGATTATTCCGGGTACGAGAAAATCCAAATAGTTCAAGCCGTCGAGATTTATACTTCGACCGAGTCCCCAGCCGAATGCAACGATATATAAAATCGGCGTGACGAGACGAGAGAAAATAAATTTTTTCAACCTTCGTCGCAAAACTGTCCAATCCCGCCACATCACCGTTGCAACGTCGAAAAAAAATTTGCCGTTCAATTTGCCGCGTCCTTTAAATTTTTCAATCGTTCAATTTCCGCTTTATGACGTTCGATTGCGTAACCCATTCGCTTGCGTTCTTCTTCAGTGAAGTCGAGATTTTTTTGCGCCGCCTTAATTTTTTCCAGCCGCGCAGAAACTTCCGCAAGTTCTTTTTCCAAAACAAATTTTTCATTCAAAGCCAAACCGTAAACCGCTGAAATTTGTTCGGAAATATTTTGCGAATAAGTTTGTTCACCGGAAATTTCGCCCAAAAATTTCGCCAGCTCTAAAATAATTTCAAAGGGATTTTTCCCCGCGTTCACCATATCGGCAAGTTTTATGCGAATATTTTGCGTCGCATTACTAAAATTCTTTTCATTGTCCATTCTTAAATCCTTCTCAATAATAATTTTTTACTTCAAAAAAACTGCAACAGCGATTGCGATAACTCCGATAATTACGAAAATATTTTGATTCTGCATTGAAGCCAGACCTTTGTTGATTGAGTCAATTTTTGCGTCGATAGTTTTGTAAAGTTCCTTGATGTCGTTGCGAATTTCGGCAATTTCTTCAGCACGTCGATTGTCTCTGTCGCGCATTTCCTGCTTAAAATCTTTCATTTCGCTGATAAAGTCATCGACTTTGGTTTCAATGACACTGACTTTAGTTTCAAGATGTGAAATTCTTTCTTCTGAAGTTGCCATTTTAATCACTCCTTTTTGACAGTATAAAGAAGTGATTAGTGGACAGGTTACGGAAAAAACTATTCCCTACACACTGTCCACTGTCCCCTGAACTTGTGTAAACAAGTTCTTAAAAATCTGCGCTCATCAAAATTTTTTCGCACAGTTCGGGGAAATCAATTCCCGCCGCACGAGCCGCATCCGGCACGAGCGAAGTTTCAGTCATTCCCGGCACTGAATTTATTTCCAGCACGTAAGGAACATTTTTTTCGGAAAGCATAAAATCAACTCTCGCCACGCCTGAACATTTGCACGCCTTGAACGCTTTAACTGCCATTTCTTGAATTTTTTTCGTCAATCGCGCAGAAATTTCGGCGGGGACAATGTGAGTTGACGCGCCCTTCGTATATTTGCTCTCGTAATCGTAACGACCTGAAACAGTTGTAATTTCGATAATCGGCAAGGCCTGCGCCTCGTCCTCATTCCCGAAAACCGCAACCGTCATTTCACGACCTTTGATAAATTCTTCAACCAAAATTTCGTCGCCGTAATCGAAAGCGTTTTCAATCGCCGCGGAAATATCTTCGGAATGTTCGGCAACGGTCACGCCGATACTTGAGCCTTGATTTGACGCTTTTATCACGACGGGCAAGCCGAATTCTTTCGCAATCGACTTGGCAAGCGCGCCGCTCTTTTCAATAGAACGGTAAACGCAATATTTCGGCGTGGAAATTTTCGACGCAATCAAAATATTTTTCGTCATAACTTTATCCATCGTAAGCGCGGAAGCCAAAACGCCCGAGCCGGTGTAGGGAATGTTGAGCATATCCAACGTCCCCTGAATCAGCCCGTCTTCGCCGCAAAGTCCGTGAATCGCGTTGAAAACAATTCCGCAATTTTTATTTTGAATTTCATACGCAAAAGTTTTCGGGTTGAGTTCCATAAGTTCGACGTTATAATCTTTCGACTTGAGAGCGTCCACAATGGCTTTACCCGTGCGTCTGGAAACTTCCGCTTCAGTCGAAGGACCACCGCAAACGACGACGATTTTTCTTTTGCGTTGCTGTTTGAGAAGTTCAAGAAGTTCTTCGCCGGTTTTATAAATATCTCCCGCGCCCATCGTGATGACCAGATCGCCCGGCGAAACTCTGTCAATTAAAAATTCGGCAAGTTTTTCGCGGTCGGGAATGTAAGAAACTTCCTGATTCGTCGCGCTCAAAACTTCTTCCAAAATACTTTCGCCGCTGATGCCTTCAATTTTTTCTTCACCCGCAGAATAAATATCCGTCAAAACTAAACTGTCCGCGTCCGTAAAGGCTGTGCCGAAATCTTTGAGCAAAAGTTTCGTCCGAGAGTATCTGTGCGGCTGAAAGACGCAAATAATTTTATTCGGATTGGTTTCATGCGCGGCCTTCAAAGTTGCGGCGATTTCTGTGGGGTGATGAGCGTAATCATCGACGACCCAAACATTTTTCACGCGCCCCAAAGTTTGAAAACGTCTTTTTGCGCCGTGAAAATTCGCGAGACCTTCCGCAATTTTTGAAAATTTTACGCCGACGTGTAAAGCCGTCGCAATCGTCGCCAGTGCGTTCAAAACATTGTGCCGCCCGTTAATCGCCAATTTAATTTTGCCGAGAGTTTTTTCCTTGTACTCATCGGAATTTTCAACTTTAATTCGCTGAACAACGTCGAAGCGGGTGCCTTCGGAATTTGCGCGGATTCTCTTCGCCATAAAATCGGCTTCATTGTCGATTCCGTAAGAAATAATTTTTCGCTGAAGTTCGCCCGCCATTTGCCGCAAATTTTCGTTGTCGAAACAGAGAACTGCCACGCCCGTATCTTTGTTGACGTTTTCGATAAAAATTTTAAACGCCGCCTTGATTCGCTCAACAGTTCCGTAAAAATCAAGGTGATCGTTTTCAATGTTCGTGACGACGGCAACGGCGGGTTTGAGTTTGATAAATGAGCCGTCACTTTCGTCCGCCTCCGAAACCAGCCAATCACTTTTGCCCAAAATTGCGCCCGTGCCCAAGTCGGTCGATTCGCCGCCGATAATAATTGTCGGGTCAACTCCGGCGTTGTGCAAAACGAAACCTATCATTGAAGTCGTCGTGGTCTTTCCGTGCGCACCGGCAACAGCAATGCCGCTTTTTGAATTTAAAAGCATCGCGTTGATGTCCGAGCGGTGAAGTTTGGTAATTTTCAATTCGGCGGCTTTCAAAATTTCGGGATTGTCTTGAGGAATTGCGGAAGAATAAACAATCGCGTCGAGGTCTTTTGAAATATTTTTTTCGTTATGCCCGATGAAAATTTTCGCACCGAGATTTTTTAACATTTCCGTCGTCGCAGATTCGATTCTGTCCGAACCGCTGACAGTCGCGCCCGATTCAATCAGAATTTTTGCCAAGACGCTCATACCCGCGCCGCCGATTCCGATAAAGTGAAATTTTTTTAAATTTTTTATATCGCTGAGTTTCAAATTTTTTCCCCCTCAAAAAAATAATTTTGATTTTACCACAGGAATATTTTTTGACAAGGTAAAAAAATTGCGAAAGCGGCAATAATTTTTCGGTAAACCAAAATAAATTTTTACGGTTGACAAAAAAATTTTTTGAATGTATTTTAGGTCGAATCTTTTTAAAAGCATTGGAGGAAATTTTTATGCAGAAATTGGACATTCGCGAATTGGTTTTGGCGGCGTTGTTCGTCGCGCTGATAACCGCGGGGACTTTTATCAGGATACCGGCGGGCGGAGACGTTTACACATTGCAGTTTTTATTCACGCTGTTGGCAGGGCTGATTTTGGGCGAAAAACTCGGGACTTTCGCGGTCGGCGCATATGTTTTGATGGGACTCATCGGCATTCCCGTTTTTGCGTCGGGCGGCGGGCCGGGATATTTATTTCAGCCGACTTTCGGTTATTTGCTCGGATTTATTTTGCAGGCGTGGTTTTGCGGAAAATTTTCAAGAAATATTTCGGAAATAAATTTCAAAAATTTGTTGCTGATAAATTTCGGCGGAATGTTGATAGTTTATTTAATCGGCATGGGCTGGTTCTACGTCGTGTCAAATTTCGTTATCGATGCGCCTGTGGCGTTCTGGACAATGATTTTTTACAGTTTTGTTTTGCAAGTCGTGCCGGACGGAATACTCTGCGCGGCGGCGGCAATTTTGGCGGTGCACTGTCATAAATCAAATTTGTGGTTGTGAAAAAAATGGGAAAAAGTATTTTTATTACGGGCACGGGGACGGACTCGGGAAAAACTTTTGTAACCGCGCTCATCGTGAAAAAATTTATCGACGCGGGATTTTCTGCAGGATATTACAAGGCGGCGGCTTCGGGCGAGGAAATCGAAGAAATTGCGGCGGATGCTTTCAACGTCAAAAAAATTTCGGGTTTGAATTGCGACATGAAAAATTTTGTCTCATACAGTTTTAAAAATTCTGTCTCTCCTCACTTGGCGGCGAAAATTGAAAATCGCCCGATAAATTTTTCAGTCATCGAAAAAGATTTTTTGAACGCAAAAAATAAATTTGAATTTTTGACGGTCGAGGGGAGCGGAGGAATAATTTGCCCGTTGAGATTCGACGAAAAAATTTTGATGTTGGATGATGTTATAAAAAATTTAAATTTATCTGTTCTCGTCGTCGTCGATTCAAAACTCGGCGCGATAAATTCTGCGGTCTTGACTGTCGAACATTTGCGGGCAAAAAAAATTTCGGTCAAAGGTTTAATCTTCAACCGATTCGACGAAAAAATTTTAATGCACGTCGATAATAAAAAAGTTATCGAAAAAATTACAAATTTGCCGACAATCGCGACCGTTGAAAAAAATTCTTCGGAGTTGAAAGTCGATATAAAAAAATTGTCGGCTCTGTACGATTGACAGAAAAATTTTGCGTGATTATAATTTCAGAAAAAATTTTTGGGGGTAATTTTATGAAAGGCGGAAGGCTTTTTATCAGCGAAGACAAAAAAACTGTCGCGATGTTGATTGCGAAGGGTACGGACGAAATTTTTTGCGGCGGCGAAAAAATGAAAAATCTTGTCGCAAATTCGACTGACGCGGCTCAAGAAAAACACGTTCCCGAAGTCAAAGTTGACGGCAAGAAAATTTTTGTAAAGGTCGGCAGTGTCGCTCACCCGATGACTGACGCGCATTTGATTGAGTGGATTTATCTGCAGACGAAAAAAGGCGGTCAATATCGTATTTTGTCGGCGGAAGATTCTCCCGAGGCGAATTTTATTGTTGCCGATGACGATGAACCGATTGCGGTTTATGAATATTGCAATTTGCACGGACTTTGGAAAAAAGATTTGTAAAAATTTTTTCATCGCAATAAAAAAACTGTCTCCCGATAAATTTCGGAAGGCAGTTTTTTTTGTGTCAGAGAAATTGAAATTATTTTTGCGAACATTCGCCGCAAGTATTTCAATCGCTTAAAAGTTTTATTTGATAATTTTCGTGCCGTTTTCAGCGTCAAAATTTTTCCAGAACTCTTCGCGACTAATGCTTTCGCCGGCTTTGTTGAAATATTTGTTGTCTTTTCCGCCGAAAATTTTAACTCCGCCGTGATCGACATAATTGTAACCGAGTTTATGAATAGCCTCGCGAACTTTTGAGGAACTCAACGCATCATCTCCGTTCAAAAGTCCGCGCTTGTAGAGTTCGTTGCCGTCCTGGAAGGTTTCGATTCTTGTGCCGCCCGCAACTTTCTCAAGTTCGTCATCGCTCAACATTTCTTCCTGCAAAATTTTTTCATCTTTCATTTTAATCTACCTCCTAAAAATTTATTTTCACTTCGTTATATGCACGAAAAATACTTTTATGACAGGATTTTTTTTAAAAATTTTTACTTGCCGTCGACAATCTGCCAAGCCTGTTCGCGCGAAATTTCTTTTCCGTTGAACTTGTAAATGTTCGCCTCAAGAAGTTTTCCCTTGTAAGTCATTTCGATTCCGTGCGCGGCGAACACTGCGGCGACTTTGTCAACATACTTATGACGCAAATTATCATCGCCAATCATTTTGATAATATCGCTGTCAGGATTAGTCAAGTCAAGATTTTCAAAGCCGGGAATTCCGCGTTTCTTCGCATCGAACATATCGGCTGTAAATTCTACCCAAGAACCGCCTGCGACCTGATCAAGTTCTTCTTCGCTCATCATTTCGAGTTCAGCGTTGATTTTTTTCAAATTTTCCTCTCTGTTTGCCATTTTTAAAACTTCCTTTCAATTTTTATTTTCACTTCGTTATATGCACGAGTTGAAATTTTATGACAAGATTTTATAAAAAATTTTTCTCATCGTCAAATAAAAAGCCTCATTGATTATATAGTTACCGGTGTTAAGGGTAAAAGTATCAAACTCAACGCCCAATCGGTAAATGTTTGGGACCGTAAGAGCATTTAGTGCCGTTTAAATCGTTAAGAAAGCGACCGTCATTTGACGTTTCCGCTACATTACCGCCCGCAATTTTTTCGAGTTCATCATCGCTCAACTGTTCGAGTTCAGCATTGATTTTCTTGATGTTTTCTTCACGTGTTGCCATTTTTCATTCCTCCTTAAAACTTTTTGAATTTTTATTTTCACTTCATTATATGCGCGAAAATTATTTTTATGACAAAAAAAATCTCCGACAAAATTTTTTCTGCCGAAGATTTTTTTTATTTTTAAATTTTTTTACCATTTCCAATCTTTTTCTGTCATATAGTGACCTGTAACTTTCATTGCGTGTTGACGTGCTTGTTCCTGCGTGACTTGCTGACCGTTGATGAAATACTTATTTGGTTTTCCTTGACCGAATACGAAACTGGTATTGATCTCTGCCTTGACTTCGACTGTTTCCCAAGCTTTTCTGATTTCGTCATCATGATCTTGATTTCTAATTC
>CAJOCT010000020.1 GCA_905236725.1 uncultured Selenomonadaceae bacterium
CTCCTCAACATTTTCTAAAAATTTTCTGTATTATAGCAAAAAAAATAGCCCTAAGGCTAAAAAAATTTCTTAACTAACCTTGACTGACGTAACTGCGCCGGTTTTCGGGAATTTTATCCCATTCAACAGAATTTGCGGAAATATTTTTTTTCAGAGCATAAGCCGCCGCAATTCCCGCCGCCTCGCCGATACTCATACAAGTCGGCTGAATTCTCATTGACGCCTGCAAAATAAAACTCGCACTGATACAACGCCCCGTAACGATTAAATTTGAAATTTTTTCCGTAATCAGCGAACGGTAAGGAATTTCATAAAAGCCGCCTTCAGGCAATTTTTCGGAAACTTTTTCGCCGTGCGCGTCGATGAACCAAGCCGTTCGACAAACCGCGTCGGGAAATCTGCTTTGATTGTGATAATCGTCCTCGACCAAAAAATATTTTCCTTTAATTCGCCAAGATTCTCTCGCGCCCAACATTGCGGCTTCCCGACTGATATACGCATTTTCAAAGCCCGGCAAATGTTTCACCAAATAATTTGCCATATTGCGCATCATTTTTCTGCCGTAAGTCACCGCCTTGCTGTATTCAATCGGATCGGTTGATTTAAATTTGACGGGGATTTCAGGAAAATTGCAACTCATCACGCCGTTTTTTCCGATAATCGAATAAGCCTGCATATATTCCGCCTCTTCTTGAGAAAGTTCCCCAGTCTCAACTCCTCGCGCCATAAATTCTTCCAATTTATAACGCTGTTTTCTGTGCATTGCCTCCGCAATTTCAAAATAAGGCGGCTTGGATTTACACCAATCCTCATTCAATTCAATCGCAACATGTTTATAAAGTTTATCAATATCAATTCCGCCCATTTCAAAGCGAAAACTCAACGGCTGATTATTTCCTGTTTTTTCGTAACCGCGCTCAAAATCAACTCCGACATTTCTCGACAAATACGCGTCGCCCGTCGAATCGATAAAAATTTTTGCTTTTATCGCCGCAAGTCCCGCGATTGTTTGAACGATACACGCGGAAATTTTTTCTTTTGAAGAAATCGCGTCAACCAAAACCGTATCGTACAAAATATTTACGCCGTTTTCTTCGCACATTTCATCATAAATTAAACTCAAAATTTCGGGATTGTGCCAAGTCTGCCCGGTAACTCCGTCGTAAGGATAAATATTTTTTTCGATAAGACGATTTTTTATTTCGGCAACGTAAGGCGTATCGGAATTTGGCGCGTGAGTCTGCATGAAAGGATAAACGCAACCCAAAACCGCCAGCCCGCCCAGTGCAATTCCTTTTTCAATCAAAACAACTTTTGCGCCGTTTTTCGCCGCATTTATCGCCGCCGCAGTTCCTGAAGGTCCGCCGCCGCAAACGCAAATGTCAACGTCGTACAAAATCGGAATTTCTTTTCCCGCGTATTTTAATTTTTTCTGCCGCCTCAACTTTTTCAAATGAAGGATTTAAAATTGCTCCCGCAGTCGTCAAGCCAGCCAACTTCATAAAATCGCGCCTGGAAATCGGAATTTTTATATCCATTCAAAACACCTCCAAAAATTTTTTACATTATACCATAAAATTTTCTCGTTAAAGATAATTTTCATTTATTTTCGGATTTTAAATTTATCCGATAAATTTTTCTACTTTTTTGTTGTGATCTTTTTCAAAAAATTCTTGCGCTATCAATCTCGGTAAATTCGCGCCCAATACTATCGAAAAAATTATTTGCATGACGTCTATTCCCGACGGCAAAATTGTTAAAAGTTCTTCAGGTTTTAGAAATTTCCATTCCATGCACGCAAATAAAAATCTGTAACTCAAAACGCCAGGTATCATCGGCAAAAGTGGCGGCACCATTAAAATTGACGAAACCAAATCTAATTTTTTGCCAATTATTATTGCAAAAAATCCGACCAAAAACGCGGCGATAAGTGTTGAATATTCCGGACTTACTCCGGCGGTTAAATTTAAAAAATTTCTCGTGAAAACTGCACTCGCGCCCAATATCCCGACTATGTACAAAAATTTTTTCGGCATATTCAGCGGAATTGCAAAACCTGTCGAACAAATTGCCGCCGCCACCAAAATAAATATATTTGTATCGGTGGTTGTTTTCAATAAAATAAATTCCAAAAAACTCGTATTGTCGATTTGAAAAAATATTTCTGCCGAAAGAGCTATTCCTGTTGTCATTGATGAGATTATCAAAAATACTCGAAGCAGTTCGATCATCGCTTTCAGAAAAAATTTATTCAGCATGTCGATTACCGCGTTTACTATCGGCACGCCCGGAATTAAAAATAATGAGCAGGCTACCATCGGCATAACTGAAGTCGGATGCGAAAAATACGCAACGGTTGTCGCAGTAAATGCCGAAAAAGTTATAGCCAAAAATTCGTTTACTTTATGTTTCAGCAATTTTATTTGAACAAATTTTCCCGCCATCGTGGAAATTATCGTGCAAATTATTTCTAAAAAATTTCCGCCGAATAAACAGCAAAATCCGCCGCAGGCAATTCCGACAGCAAAAATAACTTGCCAATGCGAATAAATTTTTGGTCTTGAATTTATTTTTTCAAAAATTTTTTTTAATTCGTCCAAGCTGACGGATTTTTTTAAAATTTGCCAAGAAATTTTTGTAAGCGAATAAATCACATTAAAATCAACCGCAGTTTTGTTGCATTTTCTGAAAGACAAAACTTCTCTTTCGCCGTCGAAAACCTCCAAAAAAATAATTTGCCTCATAATATGCAGACGAATATTTTCTTTCGGGATTTTCATAAAAAGCGCAATTCTGTTTAAAACTCGAATGGTTTTATCATTCGTCGCGCCGTTTTCAATTAAAATTTGACCGGCAGTCAAAATCAATTCCATTTTTTTTTCGACCTCTGTAATTTTTTCCAAAATTTTTTCCTCCAAAAATTTTTTTTTATTTTATCAAAATTTTTTAGAAAAAAAAATAGCCGACTTTTGAAATCGGCTGAAATTTCGACTTAAAATATAAAAATGGCGTTGCAATGCGATTTATAAATTTTTTGAAAAGGAATTATTGTACGCCAAAAAATCAAGACAATTATTTTTTGTACGCCAAAAATTATTTTTGAGCAAAAAAAATAGCGGAGAAAAATTTTTCCTCCTCAATAAATGTGATATTCCTTCCACGGAATTTGATCGAGACGAATACTTTTCAAAAATTCCACAATATCGCGCCGCCCGTAAAAATGCGGCGTGCCGTCTTTTTCCTGCGACATTAAAATTATCGGCATATTCGGGAAAAAATATTGAAGTTGTTGGCGAACTCTGATAATTCGCGAAGTGTAATTTGTAACGACTTGACTGACGACGACTATCGCGAAAGTTACGCCCTGTTCGATGATAACCGAGCCGTAAATTTTTTTCATTTTAATCCGCTCCAATCGAAAATTTTTGATTATTATATCATATTGTGATAAATTTTCGAAAAAAATTGCGGGGTGAAAATTTTGGAAATTGCGAAAAAGTTTTTGGAAAAAAATCAGCCTGAACTTGCGTTGGAGCGGCTGAAAAAAATTTTGTACGAAGAAAATTTTTCTGACGAATGGAAAATTCACGAGCTTATCGGCGCGTGTTTTCACGACTTGGCAAATGCTGAGGGTGCGGCGCAGGCTTATTTGAACGCAGCGCAGACGGATAAAATTTTGCGAAGTCAACAGCAACATTTTTCAAATTATTTGTTTGCGTTGCATTATTTGAACGTCGAAGAAAAAATTTTATTTGAAACGGCGAAAATTTACAATTCGCTTTATCGAGACGTTGAAAAATTTCCGGAAAAAAATATTTTTCAAGAAAAAATTCACGTGGCGTTCATTTCGACGCATTTTTTGGATTCATCGGCGGCGAGATTTTTTGAAATTTTGTTGACAGATTACGATAAAAATAAATTTTTCGTGAGCGCGTGGAGTTTATCGAGTCGAGAAGATAATTTTACAAAAAAAATTCGTCAAAGCGTCGATAAATTTTTCAGTTTTGACGAAATAAATTTTTATGAAATTGCGGAAAAAATTTTTTCCGAAAATGTTCAAATTTTAATTGACTTGAGCGGGCACACGGACGGCGGCGAAACTCTGCAAATTTTATCTTACAAGCCGGCGAAAATTCAAATTTCAGCAATCGGATATTTTGACACGACGGGCGCGGATTTTATCGATTATTTTTTGACTGATAAATTTTTAATCGACAGCAACGAAAAAAATTTTACAGAAAAAATTTTGACGATTGAAAACGCTTTTGCCTTTCAGCCGAATGAAAAAATGATTTTTGCAAAAAAAAATTTGAAAAAAATTCCGCACAAAAATTTTATTTTCGGCTGTCTGAATAATTTTATGAAAATTTCTGAAGAATATTTGCATTGCGTGAAAAAAATTCTTGACGGCGTAAAAAATTCAAAAATAATTTTTCGAGACACAACGCCGCTTTTCAGTCGAAAAATCGAGTTGGAGAAAAAAATTTTGTCGGCGGGAATAAAAAATTTTGAAATTCGAGTCGGCGAGGATAATTTTTTTGACGATTACGGCGAAATTGATTTGATTTTGGATACTTTTCCATACAACGGCGGGCTGATGACGGCACTTTCGATTTATTTTGAAGTTCCGGTTTTGAATTTAATCGGCGACAAACATTTCAGCAGAATCGGCGCGGATATTTTGAAAATTTCGGGTCTTGAAAATTTTATTGCGAGCGATGAAGAAAATTTTATAAAAAAAGCTGTGGAATTTTCCAAAAAACCTGCGCGAAAAATTTTTTCAGAGAAATTATTTGACACGAAAGATTTTTTGAAAAATTTTTATGAAAAAATTGACAATCTGTCAACGCGAATATAAAATTCAAAAAAAATTTTTTTTTCAAGGGAGAAAAATTTATGGAAAAACTTAGCAGGAGAAATTTTTTTAAAATTGTCGGAATCGGCGCGGCAACTTTTTTTCTTAGCGGTTGCGGTTTGAATGCGGTTGCTGACGAAAAAAATGTTTCTGCGCAAAAAAAAGTTTCGGGAGGTAACAAAATGAAAATTGTTTTGATTAACAGCAGTCCGCATTCCGAATCGGAATCGACTTCGAGGTATTTGGCGCAAAAATTTATCGAGGGCGCGAAGTCCGCCGGGCATGAAATTTTTACTTTTGACGCGGCAAACGAGGAAACTCATCCGTGCAAAGGTTGCAATCATTGCGGGATGGACGGCGATTGCATTTTTAACGACGCGATTTCTCAAAAACTTATGCCGAAGATGTTGGAGGCGGATTTGTTGGTTTTTGTCACGCCGCTCTATTATTACGGAATGAGTGCGCAATTAAAAATTATTGTGGACAGATTTTATTCGCGGACGACAAAACTTAACGGGAAAAAATCTATTTTTATGGCGACGGCTTGGAATTCTGCGGACTGGACTTTTGAGGCGTTGAAAAATCATTATGAAACTTTGGTCAGATATATGAGTTGGGAAGATTGCGGGCAAATTTGGGCGATCGGTTGCGGGTATCGTTCTGCGGTTGAAAATTCGGAGTTCGGCGACGCGGCTTATAAAATCGGGGCGAGCTTGTAAAAATGTTTCGTGCGTTGAGTTTAATTTGTTTAATCTGGGGATTTAATTTTGTGGCGATGAAAGTTGCCGCAGATTTTTTTTCGCCGGAATTGTTCGTGACATGTCGTTTCGGACTTGGCGCGGCGGTTTTGTTGGCATTCGCATATTTCACGAAACAGCCGTTGCCGCCGAAAAAACTTTGGGGCTGGATAGTTTTAACCGGCGCATTTCAAATAGCCATCGGCGCGGCGATACTTCAAACTTGCTTTAAATATCTCGACGCGGGACTTGTAAGCGTGCTGAATTACACAATGCCGATCTGGGTGACGATTTTGGCAAAATTTTTCTTGAACGAATCATTGACGCGGAAAAAAATTTTCGGAATAATTTTAAGCGTCTTCGGCGTGGGAATTTTGATGAACGTCGATATAAGCGGAGATTTTTCTGCAATGCTCATGGCACTTTCGGCGGCAATTTTCTGGGCGATAGGAAATGTGATAATGAAAGCGAAATTATCAAAATTAAATCCGATTTCCCTGACGACTTGGCAAATGACGACGGCGGCGATTATGCTGGCAATTTACACCGCAATTTTCACGGACGCGCAGGCAACTTGGACATTCACGGCGGTCGCAACTTTGCTTTACAACGCGGTCATTGCGTCTTCACTTGCTTTTTTCCTCTGGGCGTACGTTTTGGCGAACATGGAAGCCGGCAAAGCGTCGATTTCGGTTTTGGGCGTGCCGGTCGTCGGAGTCATCAGCGGCGTAATTTTTTTGGGCGAGCCGCTGACGTTGACAATGGTTTTCGGAATTTCGATGGTCTTGGCGGGAATTTTTTTAGTTCAACATTCTTGACGAAGAGGGGAATTTTTCAATTGAAATCGAAACGCCGTTAAAATCTTGCCGCGAAGTGATTTGGAAGCGTCTGAAATTTATTCTTTGTCGAAATTTTATCAAGGAAAATAATTTACTTTTGGGCGATAAATACGGCGCAGATTCGGCAGGAATTTTGACGGCGGACATCGTCGAAAGCACGAAAACTGTTTTGGACCTTAAAAAAATTTTTTCAAGCCTTCGGGCTGTTTTTTTGCGGGAAATTTTATTGACAAACGCAATTTTCGGGTGATACAATCGACCACGTAGTTTTTGAAGGGGGTTTTTTTATGGCTGTAGAAGTTTTTAATATTATTTCAGGCACTTTGCTGAGCGGAACGAGTGGTAATGATACCATTGAAAATTATGGAGATAAGGTGACAATCTCCGGTGGCAACGGTCATGATACGATTGAAAATTATGGAGATGATGTGACAATTTCCGGCGGTTCGGGCAAAGATACGATTCACAATTATTTAGGAAACAATGTAACAATCACAGGCGGAAAAGGTAATGATTCGATAAATAATTGGTATGGAGAAAATGTAGTAATCTCGGGCGGTTCGGGTAATGAAGAAATTAGAAATTCTGAAGACCATGTGACAATTTCCGGCGGTACGGGTAAGGATACTATTATAAATTATGGCGGAGACAATTCACCACTCTCAGGCGGTGACGGTGATGATGCAATTTATAATTATGAAGGAGACAGTGTAACAATCTCAGGCGGTAAAGGTAATAATTTAATTTATAATTCGGGAGACAAAGTAACAATTTCCGGCGATTCGGGTAATGATTCGGTTAGAAATTATGGAGACGATATAATAATTTCCGTCGGTGCAGGTGATGATACGATTGAAAATTATGAGGACAGCGTAACAATTTCCGGCGGTGCAGGTAAGGACAAGATTGAAAGTTATGGCGACAAAGTAACAATCTCAGGCGGTTCGGGTAATGATACGATTGAAAATTATGGCGACGATGTGACAATCTCGGGCGGTAAAGGCAATGACCGTTTTGAACTTCTGTTTTATCCGAAAAATAATTTGATTCAGTATGCATCAGGCGACGGAAACGATACTGTCGACGGTTTTGATTCCGATGATATTTTGCATATCACAAAAGGCAGTTACGAAGTCAGCACGAAAAATAATGATGTTATTGTTACAGTCGGAAAAGGAAAAATTATTTTGAAGGACGCAGTCGGCGAAGAAATTTCAATAAAGAATTCCAACGGCAGAGTTACAACAAAAACTTATGGCTCATCTGCTTCGGAATTGTTGGCAGAAAATAATTTTGTGACTGCCGACAATCTTTCTTCAATCACGAAAAATAATTTAACTCCTGCTTCTCTCGAAAAAATTTCTTCTGCAAATTTTGAAAATCTCACTACAGAAAATAATTTGATAACTTTTGCGGAAAAATAAAATTTAATTCATATAAAAAACTTTCTCCGATGAATGATTTTGTCGGAGATTTTTTTTGCAAAAATTTTTTTCGAATTGACAATCTGTCACGCAGAACATAAAATTCAGGAAAATATTTTTTAAGAAGGAGGGTTTTTATGATAACAGAAATTTTTAACCCGATAATTTCGCACAAAATGGCGCAACTCAGAGACAAAAAAACATCAACAAAACTTTTTCGTATGCTTGTCGAAGAAATTGCAATGCTCATGCTCTACGAGGTCGGAAAAAATTTTGAGTCGAAAGAAATCGAAATCGAAACGCCGTTAATGCCTTGCCGCGTAAAAGTTTTGGACGAAAAAAAATTTGTCGTCGTCCCGATACTCCGCGCGGGTTTGGGAATGACGGAGGGCGTTTTAAAAATTTTACCGGGCGCGGCGGTCGGTCATATCGGACTTTATCGGGATGAAAAAACTCATCTGCCGATAGAATATTATTCAAAAATGCCGCCGAATTTGGACGAAAAAATTTTGCTCGTGACGGATCCGATGTTGGCGACGGGAGGCAGTGCGTCGGAAGCTCTGCAAATGCTCAAAGATAAAGGCGCGAAAAAAATTATTTTTATGTGCATCGTTGCCGCGCCGCAGGGAATAAAAAAAGTTTCGGAAGATCATCCCGAAATCCCGATTTACACGGCGGCGATTGACGAAGGTTTGAACGAAAATTGTTATATCTTGCCGGGACTCGGTGATGCGGGAGACAGAATTTTCGGCACGCTGTGAAGGGAGATTTTTAAATGAGTATGACGAGAAGAAATTTTGTAAAAATGGCGGGAGTTGTCGGACTTGTCGGGCTGACGGGACTTGCAACCGCTTGCGGCGAAGAAAAAAAAGCCGCTGCCGATTCTGCCGACAAAAAAGAAACTTCTGCAGAAAAATCGAAAGTTTATTTCACGAAAAAAATTGACGCGGAAAATTTAATTAAACTTTATCAAAAAATAAATTCGGAAATCAGCGGAAAAATTGCGATTAAACTTCACAGCGGTGAGCCGCACGGCCCGAATATTTTGCCGCGTGATATGGTTCAAAAATTCCAGGCGCAAATTCCGAACTCAACAATTATCGAGGCGAATGTTGCTTACGGCGGAGCGCGTGCGACTACCGAAAGGCATTTGGAGACTTTGAAAACGAACGGCTGGACTTTTTGCCCCGTCGATATTATTGACGCGGACGGCGACGTAAATTTCCCCGTCAACGGCGGTTTTCATTTAAAAGAAGTTGCAATGGGAAAAAATCTTGCAAATTATGATTCGCTGATAGTTTTGACGCATTTTAAAGGTCACGCGATGGGCGGATTCGGCGGCAGTCTGAAAAATATCGCGATAGGTTGCGCGTCGGGAGCTAAGGGAAAAAGACAAGTTCACGGGCTGGAAGATTACGGCAGTTGGGTTACCGGTGAACTTTTGATGGAACTTATGGCGGACAGCGGGAAGGCGATTTGCGACCACTTCGGCAAAAAAATTGTTTTCTTGAATGTTATGCGTCGAATGAGCGTCGATTGCGATTGCGCGGGAACTTCGGCGAAAGAACCGACTATGGCGGACATCGGAATTTTGGCTTCGACAGATATTTTGGCGATTGATCAAGCCTCCGTCGATTTAGTTTATGCCGCGAGTGATTCAAAAGATTTGCGCGAAAGAATTGAAAGTCGAAAAGGTCTTCGTCAACTTTCCGCAATGAAAGAATTAAAAATGGGAAATTCTCAATACGACTTGATTGAAATTTAGATCGACAGTTGTCAGATCGACGGATCGACAGTGAAAAACTGTTGATCTGACCATCTGTTGATCTGTCGATCTAAAATCGAAAGGAGAGTTTTTATGAGCATTTTGGCAGCGGTTGTTGTGCCTCATCCGCCGATAATTTTGCCTGAAGTCGGGCGCGGCGAAGAAAAAAAAATTTCGGCAACTTCCGACGCTTACAAAAAAATTTCAAAAAAAATTGTCGAACTCAATCCCGATACGATTGTCATCACCAGCCCCCATTCGATTATGTACGCGGATTATTTTCACATTTCGCCCGGAAAAACTGCTGAAGGAAATTTTTCACAGTTCCGAGCCCCGCAAGTCGCTTTGAAAATAAATTACGACGAAGAATTTGTAAAAAAACTTTCAAGCGCGGCGATGAACGAAAATATTTCTGCCGGAGTTTTGGGCGAAAGAAATTCAAATTTGGATCACGGGACGATGATTCCGCTGAAATTTTTGCAAGATGCCGGCTTGGACTTCGACAAAGTAAAATTTTTGCGAATCGGTCTTTCCGGCTTGTCTGCGGCGGAGCATTACAAATTCGGGAAAATTATCGCGAAAATTTCTGACGAGCTTGGAAAAAAAATTATTTTCATTGCGAGCGGTGATTTGTCTCACAAATTAAAATCTGACGGGCCGTACGGATTTGTTGAGGAAGGTCCGCAATTCGACGCGGAAGTTATGGAAAATCTTTCTGACGCGGATTTTTTGAAACTTTTGACGATGGATAATCAAATGTGCAATCGTGCCGCCGAATGCGGTTTGAGAAGTTTTTGGATTATGGCGGGCGCACTCGACAGAAAAAAAATTCGTGCGGAAAAATTATCTTATGAAGGAACTTTCGGAGTCGGTTACGGAATTGTTTTTTTCGATATTTTGGGCGCGGACGAAAGCAGGAATTTTTTTGAAAAGCTGAAAGATTTAAAAAAACGCGAGTCGATTGAAAGAAAAAAAAATGAGGACGATTTCGTTAAACTTGCGCGGCACAGCTTGGAAACTTTTGTAAAAACTCACAAGCCCGCCGAAATGCCGAAAAATTTGCCCGACGAAATGATTTCTCGTCGCGCAGGTGCTTTCGTCAGTTTGCACAAGGACGGAGAACTGCGCGGCTGTATCGGGACGATTTTTCCGACGACAAAAAATCTTGCGGAAGAAATTTTGCAAAATGCGATTTCCGCCTGTTCGCGAGACCCGCGCTTTTCGCCCGTCGAAATTTCCGAACTTGACGAAATTGTTTACAGCGTCGATGTTTTGGGCGAGCCTGAAAAAATTTTTTCCGAAAAAGATTTGGACGTTAAAAAATACGGCGTGATTGTCGAAAATAACGGGCGGCGCGGTCTGCTTTTGCCCGACCTTGAAGGCGTTGACACGGTTGAAAAACAAATTTCAATCGCGAAACAAAAGGCGAATATCGGCGCACGCGAAAAAGTTGAAATGTGGCGTTTTGAAGTTATTCGCCACCATTAAAAAAAAATTTTACCGCCAACTAAAAAAAATCGGTTGACGGTAATTTTTTTTTTCAAATTTTTAAAATCTGTCGATATTATATTTCGTGACGGGCTCGACGGGCGATTTTATTGAGTTCATCGGGCAACCGACTTGGCAACCTCGGAAATCGCCGTTCAAAATTCTTTTTCGCGCGGAGGCATATTGAAAAGAATTTAAAACTTTTTCCCAATCGACAAAATTTTTCCCGCTCGAATCGGTCTGAATAAAATTTTTTATATTCAAAGTTTCTTCAAACCAGCCGCAAAAATCCATTCTGCCGTTCGGATATAAATCAATTTCATTCCACGGCGCAAAACAAATTTCACGGTCATCAAGTTTTTTAAGGTGCAAAGTCGGCGAAAAGTCATCGACGATCGCAAGTTCATTTTTTCCCGCTGCGCACCGAATTTTATTTCTTTCCCGCCACTCGTCCAAAATATTTCTGTTTTCGGCAAGTTTCAAAATTTTTTCGTACTTTTTATTTAATTCGTCGATAGGAATTGATTCGACTTCTTGCTGAAGAGTCGCCGCCTCTTTGACGGGTACCCACAGCCTGAAGTAAATTAAAATTTTTTCCGCAAGAACTCGCTCAAGCTCCATCAAAGTTTTCATCGCGGGACGGGTGATTTCGGGATTGGTGAAAAAATCGCTTGACATATCATTTTCGGTGTAATCGAAGAAAAAAACTAAAAATCCCGCGTGAAGTTCAAGAGCCAACTCGACAAAATTTAAAATATCGTCGGCGTTGTCTTTATTTATGACCATCGACAGGTCGGGCGCGAAACAAATTTTATTTTCCGCCTCAAGTTTCGCAAGATAATTTTTTATATTTTTTATGATGAGCGGGAACATTTTTTTTGCAGTGTCGCCGTCGTCCGCGTCCCAACAACTTTTCGCGAAAACTTCGGCATTGCTCGCGTTAATCGAAAAATGCGCTTTGAAAAGATTTTCGCAGGCAAGATTTTGAAATTTTTCGTTGAAGGCGATTCCGTTCGACTCGGTCATAACAGTTATTTTCGGGAAATTTTCGCTCAAAAATTTCATGTAATTGTAACTTTCTTTCGCGAAAAAAGCGTCGCCGCCCGTTATCAAAACAATGCTGATTTTTTCGTAAAGCGGTCTGCAAAGTTCGTAATACCAACTCGGCTCCATTGCGTGATTGACTTCCGCGCCGAAACCAAGTCGCACGCCGCAATATCTGCATTTTGCGTTACAGGCGTTGGTGATTCTTACGCGCAAAAGTCCGCCGTCAAGTTCGGTTTTGCAGTCGGAATTTTTTTTCAGAATTTCCGGCATAAATTTATTTATTTCGTCGAGAAATCGACCTTCTTTAAGACCGAATTTTTCAAAGTGCAACAGCGGATTTATTTTTGCGTCGGCAACGTCGGGATATTTTTTGAGATATTCCGCAGTCGAAAAAAATGGCGAAGGATTTTTATTTTCACGCCAGCCGATATTTAAATAATGTTCCGCCGCGTCAAGATATTTTCCGAAGCCGTAATTTTCGCAATACCATTGCGCATCGAAGAGCAGAGAATTTTCGATAATTTTTTTATCGTCGTCAGAAATTTTCAGTTGAACATTCGGCAATTTTTCCGCCGAAGAATTTTTTCCCAGCCACTTATCAAAAATTTTCATTTCGTCACCTCGTTTTTAAAAAATTTTAAAATTTCGTCAAAAACAAAATCGCGGCAGTCAATCAACGGCAGGAGATGACCGCTGTTCGGAACGATAATTTTTTTTACAGAGTTTGAGCCGATATTTTTTTCGATAAAATTCGCGCTTTCAGGTTGAGCCGTGTGATCTTCTTCGCCGTGCATTATCAAAATCGGCGCGGAAATTTGCGGCAAAAGTTTTTTAACGTCGCCGATAATATCCAAAAGTTCGTGAATGCTGATGAGCGGAGTTTGTCGATAAACTTTGTTCACGGCGGGAGGAACGTTTTCCAAAGTTCTGCGCGGACGAGTGACAAATAATTTTCCGCACTTTTCACGAGGCGGCAAATTTTTTATGTCAGTTTCTTCAGCGATAAACATCGGCGCGGCAAGAGTTACGATTTTATCGATTTTTTTCACCGTCGAAAGTTTTAAACTCAAAAGTCCGCCCATTGAATGACCGACAACAAAAATTTTTTCGCAAACATTTTTCAAAATCGCGTAACCGTCCAAAACAGAATTAAACCAGTCGATTTTATTTGTGCGGATAAAATCTTCTTCGTCAGTTCCGTGCCCGGCAAGTCTCACGCACAAGACAGTAAAACCCGCGCGATTTAAAAATTCTCCGAGTAAAAAAAGTTCCGCAGGCGAGCCGGTGAAACCGTGAATCAATAAAACGCCCGTCGAATTTCCTTTCAAAAAAAATGATTCAGCTCCGTCGATAATCAAAATTTTTGCCACTCCTTCAAAAAAATAAGTCATAAATCAAAATCGAGATTTTTTTCGACTTCAGTTTATGACTTTCCTTTATGTTAAAAAATTTTTTTACGCGAAGGCAATATTTTCGGCGGAAAAATTATTTTCCAAAGATTTTTCATGACGGGCTTTCATAATTTTTAATGCCTCATCAGAAAACGCCATATCTTCCTGTGAAAGAATTCCGTCATCATCATTGCCATTCACGGGATACCAGCCCGGTTGATTAACAATAACCGATTCTCCTTTGTAAGTATATTCAATCGGACGAATATCTCTGTACAAAATCTCGCCGGTTTCGGGGTGAACCATTGTTTCTTCCATAAAATCACCTCATTTTTCTTTGAACGACAGCAAAGTAAAATCAGAAATTACATTCTGCGTAAATTTTATGTAAAGTATCATATTTTTGCAAGGGACATGATAAACATCTTGCCAAATTTTATGATTCGCATACGAAGTCATCGATTTATAATTTTCCATAAATTTTTTTTATGCCGTAACAGTCTTGCTGACAATTTCCTCCGCGATTTCAAACATTTTCGGGAGAGCTTCGGGAATTTTTCCGCCGGCTTGAGCCATATCGGGACGACCGCCGCCGCCGCCGCCGATAATTTTGGAAATTTCTTTAGTGATTTTTCCCGCGTTTATTCCGAGTGCGACAGCTTTTTTATCGGCTTTAACGACCAAGTGAACTTTTTGCCCTTCGACTGCGGCAAGAACCAAAACACCGCTTTCAAGTTTACTGATTAAAAAGTCCGCAGCTTCCCTAAGCTCATCCATATTTTTTACTTTAACTATTCCGGAAATAAAGTTAATCGCGCCGATTTCTTTCGCTGCCATCAAAAGTTTATTGGCTTCGGCTTTACTTTGCAAGGCTTGAATATTTTCGATCTGCTTTTTCATAACTTTTTCTTCGGCAAGAATTTTTTCAACTTGCGCGGGCAAATCTTCCGCACGAACTTTCAAAAGACCCGAAACGGAATTTAAAATTTTCGTTTGTTTGTTCGCGTCTTTAATCGCCGCACGTCCCGTAATCGCCTCAATTCGACGAACGCCCGCCGCAATTCCGCCTTCGCTGACAATTTTAAATCTGCCGATCTGCCCGACGTTTTTGACGTGAGAGCCGCCGCAAAGTTCGCAACTGAAACCCGGCACGCTGACAACTCTGACAACATCGCCGTATTTTTCGCCGAAAAGAGCCATCGCGCCGAGTTTTTTCGCGTCGTCAATTTTCATATGCCGAATATCGACATCGACGGATTTCAAAATTTCTTCGTTGACAAGTTCCTCAACGTCCGCAATTTGTTGAGCGGTGAGCGGCTCGAAGTTTGAAAAGTCGAAACGCAATCTTTCGGGCGTGACGAGTGAGCCGGCTTGATGAACTTGCTCGCCGACAACTTTTCTCAACGCGGCTTGAAGTAAATGAGTTGCAGTGTGATTTCTCGCGGAAGAAAGTTTTTTGTCGCGGTCGACTTTAATTTTGACGTTTTCGCCGACTTTAATTTGACCTTCCTCGATATACGCTTCGTGATAAACAGTGCCGTCGGGAAGTTTTTTTGCGTTATCGACACGAATTTTTCCAAGCTCGCCGACAAATTCGCCGCAGTCGCCGACTTGACCGCCGCCCTCCGCGTAAAAAGGAGTTTTTTCAAGAATAATTCCGACTTCGGAACCGTCCTGCGCCTCGTCAATGAGTTTGCCTTTTTCCCACATTGCAACAATTTTTGATTCGGAAATATTTTCATCGACTTTTAAATTTTTCGTGTCGATTGAAGAAAGATCGGGAATTGCCGCCCATTCATTCGCCGCACGGGCATTTCTCGCGCGTTGACGTTGATTTTCCATCGCCGCGTCGAAACCTTTTTTGTCGGGAGTGAGATTATTTTCTTGCAAAATTTCTTCGGTGAGTTCGTAAGGGAAACCGTACGTATCGTAAAGTTTGAAAATAAATTCTCCACTGACAACTGACAACTGCTTACTGACAACTGTTTTAATTTCTTTCGTCAAAAGTTCCGTCCCTTGCGTCAAAGTCGTCGCAAATTTATCTTCTTCAATGCGAATAACTTTTTTGATGTAGTCGATATTTGTTGAGAGTTCCTCGAAGTCCGCAACTCCCGCGTAAATTTTTTTGACTGCATCGACCGCGCCTTCAAGAAAAGCATTTTTAATTCCCAACATTCTGCCGTGACGAATTGCGCGGCGCAAAATTCTTCTCAAGACGTAGCCGCGTCCCTCATTCGACGGCAAAATTCCGTCCATAATCATAATTGACATACTGCGCGAATGGTCGGCGATAACTTTAAACGAAATATCTTTTTTTGGATCGTCGCCGTATTTTTTGCCGGAAACTTTTTCAACGTATTCGATAATCGGGAAAAGTAAATCCGTCTCGAAGTTCGTCATTTTATTTTGCAGAACAGATGCAAGTCGTTCAAGTCCGCAACCCGTGTCGATGTTTTTATGTTCAAGCGGCTCATATTTGCCGTCTTCAGTTTTGTTGTATTGAGTGAAAACCAAATTCCAAATTTCCAAATATCTGTCGCAGTCACAGCCGGGGGCGCAAGTATCTTTTCCGCAGCCGCGTTCTTCGCCGAGATCGATATAAATTTCAGAATCGGGGCCGCAAGGTCCGCCCGTGCCGATTTCCCAGAAATTATCTTCCATTTTGACGATATGCGCGGGATTTAAACCGTCTTGTTGCAACCAAATTTTTTCTGCCTCGTCATCTTTCGGGTAAATCGAAACCCAGAGTTTTTCTTTAGGCAGTCCGCAAACATTCGTCAAAAAATCCCACGCCCAAGGAATCGCGCTTTCTTTAAAGTAATCGCCGAAAGAAAAATTTCCCAGCATTTCAAAATAAGTATGATGACGCGCAGTTCTGCCGACGTTTTCAATATCTCCCGTGCGGACGCAACGTTGCGAAGTTGTCACACGGCGGCGAGGCGGATTAACTTTGCCCGTGAAAAACGCTTTGAACGGTGCCATTCCCGCGCCAATCATCAACAAAGTCGGATCGTCTTTCGGAATAAGTGACGCGCTCGGCAAATGTAAATGTCCGTGCTTTTCCTCAAAAAATTTTATGTACGCCTCGCGAATTTCGTTCCCTGTCATATACTTCATTAAAAAAATCTCCCTCTCTAACTCCTAAATCCTAATACCTAACCCCTGTATCACCATGGCGTAAATTGCCAATGAACTTCCAATTTTTTTCGCTTATGCCGCCAACGCAAAACCGCCGTCGAACAATGCAAATCCCTGTACCAATAAAAATCAACGTCTTTAAGTTTGCGTGTTTCTACATCAAACCTGACTCCCGCGACGAATCTGTCTTTGTCGGTCAAGCGGTAACTTATTCCGCTTTCAAATCTTTTCGCGTAATCTTCAAGACCGAAATCGAACAGAGAATTTTGAGTGGTGTTTTTCGTGAAATGATAACCCGCATAAGCGGCAAATCTTTCGTCAAACTCCTTGCCCAAAACAATATCGTAATTCATACCGCGAACTTCTCTTTTGTCGTCGCTTGAGTTGTCGACTTTGTCTTTCGTAATTTTATATCCCGCGTGAGTCATCAAATGAAAATTATGAGGCAAATTTATCGTGTCGGGATAAATATCGAAAGAAATTTCTTGATGCAAGCTCTTCGCAGTTTCAGATCGCCAATGACCGATTTCATAACTTGCCGAATAAGTCAACGGGAATTTTTCCATGTGCTTACCGTAAAAAATATGAAGACCGGGCTCCTTTTGAATCCACTTTGAATTGTCGTCGCGATAATATCCGTACATCCCTCTGACGCTCGTATTTCGATTTATGTACTGAATTTCGGCGTTACTGCGGAAACCTTTTTTTGTGTTGATATGAGCGTTGAGAATCGCCTTTATGTTCGGGAAAAGTTCCCATTCAAAAGTGTCCTCGATATATGCGCCGTCGTCGGAATTGTAACCGACTCGCGGAAAATAATTTTCCTCGTCCCTGTCAAGCCGCCGCTCGATATAATCTCTTTTGCCGATCATCTTGTCGCGGATCCAGAGTTTGACTTTGTACATTTTCATGAGTTGTTCGGGCCAAATTTCCATTTTTTCCGCGCTGACGTGATAGTCGGGGTTATGGGCATTGCATTTCGTTTGAGTCGCGTCATAAACAACAACGTAATCGGGATAAAATTCAAAACGCTTGCCGGAAATGTAATATTGCCCCGCCTTGCCGTTTGCCTCGCCCATAGTGCCGGTCTTTGTGCCGTAGTTGTAAACCGTGTTGTAACCGTCAAGAGTTACGCGCGGAGCTTTGTCGATAAGCTGAAGGACGTGCGCTTTGTCTTTGACTCGGACTTCTTGAGTTTTAACGTTGCCCGAAGCCTCTTCACTTTGAAAACGATAGCCCTCAAGCTGAATAATATCAACTTTGCCCGTCGCGATAAATTCGCCCGTCACCGCGTTATAAACCAAGTCGTCGCCCTCGAATGCGGCGGGAATCGGTTTCCCTTCCTCAATAGGCCCCGGCAATCGTTCAGTCGCCTCTTTAATATCTGCCTGCAATTTTTTCTGCTCGTCAGTCAAGGCGTTGGCTCTTTCTTCACGTCGCCGATTTTCAATGTAGTCAAAAATTTCCGTGCCCGTGTCTGACTTAGAACTGTAGGCCGCCTCGACTTTTGAAAAATTCGCGGTTGAAGGGATTAAAATCAGTCCGAAAATTGACGCGGCAATTATTTTTTTTGTTTTACTGAATTTTTTCATCGCTCATTCCCGCTCAATCTGCTTTAAAAACTTCGTCCGGCTCGGAAGATTTTTTTTCTTCAATCGGCGCAATATCTTCGGTAACCGTCAAAGTATCGCCGCCAATCGGCAAAACGTAAACCGCTGAAGAATTTTTAGTTTGAATGTAAAATTCCGTGCCGTCGCTGATTTCAATATTTCGCCCCGCCCCGATAAATTTATTCCAATCAGAATTTAAATCCATCCCGACCAAAAGCGCACCTGCAACCATTTTATTTTCCGTCATAATTTTTTTTGCTTCTTCGCCGACAAAAGTTTCAATCGTCCGCCCGTCAAGGCAACGAATTTTGTTGAAATCAATTTCGACTCTGCCTTTTCTCGCAAGCCAACCGCTCGCCTTACGAACATTTTTAACAGTTCCCTCGCCGCGCAGACCTTTCGCGAAAATAAGTTTGTCGTCAATTATCACGTCTTCGGCAACTTTAAAATTCACCGTGTCGCCGATCTGCAAAGTTTTTGAGCCGACATCTTCAGTCAAAGAAACTTTTATCAAAACGTTTTCGGGAATTTGTTCTTCTTGCATCGGGATATTTTCCGCGCCGAAAGATTCTTTGGAAAGTTGGCGAATGCGGCTGAAAAAAGTTCCCGACTCTGTTTTTCCCAAAATCGAATCTTCAAGCAAAAAAATTCTGTTGTCGATGCCGCCGCTTTTGACCTCGTGACTTATGTTCCACTCCAGCGCGTTGACTTTGGCAATGACACTTGCCTCGCCGGTGTTTTCGTAAAGCAAATTATAAATCGCGTCAATTCGTGCGTTCATGTTGCCCTGCATATTTTTTCCCGTGTAATCTTTTTCGAGTTTGGAAATTCGCGTTAAAATCGCGCCGATTTGTTCAGTTCCGTAAGTGTCCTGCTCGATTTGAATGAGTTTTTCATTTGCCGACTCTTCCGCAAAAATTATCGGCGATTGAAAAAAAATTATCGTCGCTACCGACATCGCACAAAAAAATTTTTTCAGCAAAAATTTAAATCTCAAACTATTCACCTCCGTAAAGAATCATCGTAACAATTTCGCCCATCAAGGATTTATCGGAATAAGGGCGCGGTCTGCGGCTGTTGTAATCCGCAGAAATTTCCGTGCGATCCGAATATGACAAAGTTTTCACCGATTTTATCGTGTAAAGTTTTTCTGCGTGATTTATTTCCAAGTCGGTAATTTCCATTTCGTTTACGTCGATTTTTATAACAATCAGATTTACGCTCAAAGCACCGGCGTTTTTAATTTGAACTGTGTCGCGGTCAAAATAATAACCGATTTCGCCGCGAGAATCGACAAAAATTAAATCTTCCGCCGAACAGAGATTTGAGCCAAAAAAAATAATCGCCGTGATAAAACAAAACTGAAAAAATTTTTTCGCCAATGTCACAAACTCCCAATCAAAAAAATTTTTCGATATTATAATTCTTTCGTTAAAAGTGGGCAAGAAACTTTTCCCTAATTATGAAATAAATCTGATAAAACTGCAAGCATTTTTTATAAAAAAAAAACTCACGAAAAAAATTTTTTTTCATGAGTTCAAAAAATAGCGGACAGCGGACAGGGAAATTTTCCCTAACCACTATCCACTACTCACTGTCCAATGTTCCCTGAACTTAAATCGCGGGTTTGATACTGCCGAAAATTTCTTCGTTGTTTTTAATAACTTCTTCGTTGCCGAAAACGCAAATATTATTTTCTTTCATGCAGTCGGCGATAAGTTTTTCAAGATCGCGAATATCTTTTTGCCGAGTTTTCAAAATTTCGTCGCGGGATTTTTGACGGTCGGCAAGAGTAATGTTTTTAAAGCAAAAATCCGCCGCCAGTTGACCTTTGAGCGAAGGAGTCAAAGGCTTGTCGATTTTGCTGACAGTTCCAATGATATATTTGTCCATCTCCCTGTCGCTCACGTCGAAATTTTTCAGAAAGTCCGCAGTTTTGTCGAAAACTTCCAAAGTCTCTTTTAAATTCGGATCTCTGTACGAACCGAAAAACATCGAGCCGCTCCGAGTGAAATGAACGAACGCGCCGTAAGCTCCGCCCTGAACGCGAATTTTCGTCCAGAAATATTCATAACGCAGAATTGTTTCCAAAACATTCAACTGCCCGAGATATTCATAACCGAGACTCATGAAATTTGCGCCCTTGCCCACGTACTGAACGCGACTTTGAGAGTAAAGCCCTTCATTTTGCGCCGTCAAAGGATAATCATAATTTGCGGTCGGGTATTCGTCAATCGGCAGAGATTTTAAAATTTTTCTGAGGTCGGGAATAAATTTTTTATAAAGATCGTCGTCACAAGTCACGCTGATTGCAAGACCGTTTCGATTAAAAAGGCGGCTGTAAACGTCATTTAAATCGTCAACAAGTTCGTCAAATTTTTCGTCGAAATTTTTCAGCAGGTCTTTCAAAAATTCGTTGTAAGGCAAAGTCGCCGCGTCGTTATAAGCTCCCGCAGTCGATTGATAACTTGCAATGCGGGAAGAAATAATTGACGGCGCACTGCTCTGCAAATTGAGTTCAATCCCGATCTGATCTTCTTCGATAATTTCGCGAATACGTTTCTTGTTCGTGAAAATTGTTTCGGTGAAAATTTCCGTCAAAATTTCGCTCATATCGGAAATTTTCGACTCAAGGCATTTCGCATAAACTCTCAAACGCGGCATAAAAGATTTAGGCTCATTATTTTTTGAGTCGGCGTGAATTACCGAGCCGAAACCGCCGATATTCAAATTCACGAGATTTGCAAGGTCTTCGTAAGAATGTTTTTTCGTGTCGATTCGTCCGAGCAGAGAATTTAACAAAAGTGCTTGGAAATGTTTTTTCTGCGGAACTTTTGACGCGTCGAAAAAGAAAATCGAATAAATTATCCCGTGAGTGTCGATATTGCTGTCCAAAATTCTTGTGCCGTCGAGGTCGCGGAATTTCAGCGGCAAATTTTCCGGCTCTTTTTTTATGTCGGAAAGTTTTAAAAGCGGAATTGTTTCGAGTGCTTCGGGAGTTTCGGGACTTTGCTGACGAAGTTTTAATTTTTTTGCCGTGTCGATAACGTTTTGAATTTCTTCGGCGGACATTTTGGATTTTATTTCCGCAAGTTTTTCGGCTTGAATTTTTTCGCGCTCTTTACCGACATTTTTGTCGGGGGAAAGTGTGATTAAAACTTTGTGCGGGTTGTCGATAAAATATTTCTGCAAAAGATTTTCAAAATAATTTTTGTTCAAGCCGTCTTTAATCGTCTGCAAATCTTTTTCGTAACGCAAATAAGTATTCGGGTCGCCGTCATAAATCCAAGTGCGCAAAATTCTGAGGCCGTAAATTAAACCTTTCGGAGCAAAACCGAAGTCCGCCTCGCGAAGTCTGAATTCATGCAAATTTATCGACGCTTGCAAAAGAGTTTTATCAATTCCGTTTTCGACAAGATTTTTCATCGAATCCATCACAAGTTCAAAAAATTTTTCTGCGCGATCTTTTTCGGAGCCGTTCAAATTTATGTTGAATGCGGGCTGAATTAAATCTTCTTCCAGTCCGCTGTCAACGTCCTTGCCGAGTCTTGAGTCAATCAGAATTTTTTTAATCGGCGCGGCGGGAGTTATGAAAAGTGCGTGATTCAAAATTTCGAGCCCGAGCATTGTTTCTGAGTCCAAAATATTTCCCGTCAAAAAATTCAGTGACAGGAAAGTTTTTTCGTCGGAATTTTCTTCTTCGCCTATCGGGTAAACGTCGGAAATTTTTTTCATCGCGTCAAATTGCGGTTGAAGTTCAATTTTTGAATCGACGGAAATTTTTTCAAACTTCGACAAATATTCTTCGTCGAGATATTTCAACTGCTCTTCAAGATTTAAATCGCCGTAAAGATAAATATACGCGTTCGACGGGTGATAAAATTTTTTGTGGAAGTTGATGAAATCTTCCTGCGTCAAATTCGGGATAAATTCGGGATCGCCGCCGGATTCGTACTGATAACAATTTTGCGGGAAAAGTTCATGCATTGACTTTCGGGTAAGAATATCGTCGGGAGAACTTAACGCCCCCTTCATTTCGTTGTAAACAACTCCGCTGTAAGTCAAAGGCGCATCGGGATTTTCGATTTCAAAGTGATGACCTTCCTGCATCAAAATTTCGGGCGTGTCAATCATTTTCGGATAAAAAACCGCGTCAAGGTAAACGTCTTCAAGGTTGCGGAAATCTTTTTCATTGCGGCTGGCGACGGGGTAAACGGTTTTGTCGGGATAAGTCATCGCGTTCAAAAAAGTATTCAGCGAGCCTTTGACGAGTTCGACGAACGGTTCTTTGAGCGGATATTTTTTACTGCCGCAAAGTGTGGAATGTTCGACGATATGAGCAACGCCCGTGTCATCTTTCGGCGGCGTGCGAAAAGCGATATAAAAAACTTTGTTGTCGTCATTCGCGGCGAGGTAAAAAAGTTTCGCGCCGGTTTTAATGTGTTCAAATTCGTAACTTTTCGCGCTGACTTCTTCGACTTCGGAAATTTTTTTCAATTCAAAGCCGAAAATTTTATCGTTGATATTCATAAAATCACTCCTCAAAATCTAGTGGACAGTGAACAGTGGACAGGTTACAGCCTGACAACTAACCACTGTCCACTGTCCCCTGTCTTACACGTTAAATCTGAAATAAGTTACATCGCCGTCCTGCATAATATATTCTTTTCCTTCGAGACGGACAAGACCTTTTTCACGAGCGGCATTAACCGAACCGAGTCGAATCAAATCGTCGTAGTTGACGATTTCCGCACGAATGAAACCGCGTTCAATGTCGCTGTGAATTTTCCCCGCCGCCTTAACTGCGGGAGTTCCTTTTTTAATCGTCCACGCACGGCACTCATCGGGACCGGAAGTCAAAAAAGTCATCAGCCCGAGCAAATCGAACGCCGCATGAATCAGTCTGTCGAGACTTGAACTTTCTAAGCCGAGTTCGGTTAAAAATTCCTTCGCCTCCTCTTCTTCGAGTTCGGCAATTTCCGCCTCAACCTTCGCGCAAATTATGACGACCTGCGCATTTTCTTTTTCGGCGAGATTTTTAACTTTTTCGACGTAAGGATTTTTATCGGCATCGGAAATTTCATCTTCAGAGACGTTCGCGATATATAAATTCGGCTTGAGCGTCAACAAATTGCAATCGCGAATGATGAAAAGTTCGTCCTCCGTCAAATCCAAACTTCGCGCAGGTTTCGCCTCATTCAACGCAGATTTTATTTTCTGCAAGACTTCGTTTTCGACTTTCGCATCTTTGTTGCCGGATTTTAAAATTTTCGTCAACTTCTCAAGTCTTTTTTCGACAATATCCAAATCGGCGAGGCAAAGTTCAGTTTGAATCGTGTCAATATCTCTCAACGGGTCGATTGTGTCCGCGACGTGAGTTATATTTTCGTCTTCAAAACAGCGCACGACGTGGGCCACCGCGTCAACCTGTCGAATGTGTTCAAGAAATTTGTTTCCGAGACCTTCACCCTTCGACGCACCTTTGACGAGTCCCGCAATGTCAACGAATCTAACGGTTGCAGGCGTAGTTTTTTTGGAATTGTACATTTTCGTCAAAACTTCCAAACGCTTATCGGGCACGGCAACAATTCCGACATTCGGCTCAATCGTGCAAAAAGGATAATTCGCCGCCTCTGCTCCCGCCTTCGTTATTGCGTTAAACAAAGTCGATTTCCCGACATTCGGCAGACCGACTATCCCTACTTCCAAACTGCTCATAAAAAAATCTCCCTTCGGGTCGATTTTTAGTTGTCAGAAGTCAGTCAAAAGTTTTCAGATTCTGATAACTGACAACTGACAACTAACGACTAATAACTTTTTCAGCTCCGTAATATTGAGCGACCATAAAATTTATACAATAATTTTCATTGTCGATAATTCCCGCAAAAGAATTTATCGGCGGAGTGTCTTCACGGTGAATTTTTTTTAAAATCGGCGGCAAATCAAATTTCGGCAAAACAATTAAATTTTCTTGTCTGTGTTCGGAAATAATTTGCAACTGCCTTGAAGTTTCGCGACTGATTAAAAAATTTTCGTAAATCGACGACGCGAAATAAAAAAATAAAATCGTCATCAGAACTGCGCAAAATTTTTTCGACGTAAAATCAAATTTTTTCATTTCGGAAAGTGCCATCGTTGACGCGACCAAAATAAAAATCATCGATATGACTGTCACGCGCAATTCAAATTTCGGCGAAAACAACATCGCGCACGGTATCAAAAATCCCGCCGCCGCAAATGCCGTTATCAAAAAATTATTTCCGCGCTTGAAGAAAAAATAAATCGCCGGCAAAAGTGCGAATAAGTTTATAAAAATTATCGGCAAAAATGCGTGTGAAATATGATATTTGAAAAGTTCCGCCGAAAATTTAAAATTCGGGTTGACCGACTGAATAAATTCCATTTGCGCGAAATTTCCCGGCGCAGAAATATTTAATACGCAACCGATTAACACTCCGAAAAATCCCGCAAGCATCCAATTTTGCAAAATTTTTTTTCGATGCGCCGTAAGAATAAAAATCGCCGTCAAAAAAACTGTCGCCAAACTTCCCGCCTCCGTCGCCCAGCCCGATATAAGACCGATTAAAATTGCGAACAGCGGATTTAATGAAATTTTTTCGCCGCGAAATATTTTGACGTACGGCAACAAAAAAATTAACTGCACGACCGTCAGCCAAAAATAATTGCAAGTTCCCGTCAGCCACGTCATCCAAATTACCGTTTGCCCGAAAATTGCGCCGATAAAAAATAAATTCAAAAAAATCCAGACGACTGCAAATTTCCCGTCGCGAAAATTTATTTTGCTCAATTTAAAAATCGTCAGCACGAAAATTATCAGCACGATTGTATTTGCCGCGTCGAAAGAAAATTTTCCCGTCCAGATAAAAAATTGCGCGAGTGAATGACCGACAATTCGCCCGCCCCACGTTAAATAATGCGAAAGTTGCGACTGAATTATATCGCCGAAAGATTGAACGCGCTGTCTTTCGCCGATTTCCATCGCGTCGAGATTTCCGCCGTGCTCACCGTCCCAAACAAAGGCATAAGCATAATCGTCATAACAAAGCGGCATAAAAATATTTCGCAGAAAAAAATATCCTGCGAAAAATGTCAGATAAAATTTGGTCGAGGCGTTTGCAAAAAAATTTTTAATTCTCATCGGTCAGTTTTTCTTCTTAGATTTTTTCTTTTTTTTACGTTTAGATTCTGCAGAGGAATTTTTTTCAGGCTCGGATTTTTTTTCTTCGACTTCGGGAATTTTTTCAGTCACGGAAATATTTTCTTCGACTTCGGGAATTTTTTCAGGCTCAAAAACTTCCGACAAAACTTTTTCGCGATTGGAAATATAAATATTAACATCGCGCAGATAAGTCGTTAAATCCTTCGCGTGAAAAGAAGTTTGCAGGCAATTATTTTTTTTGTCGGGAACTTTCGTACTTGCCGCCGCGCCGATTCCCAAAATAATTTGCCGCTCGCCCATAATCTGAATATTATATATCCCCTCCGCGCCGCGTTTGCAGTAACCGATATTTTCAATCTGCCCGCTGATATATCCCTGCCGATAGAGGTAGTAAGGCAGATAATTTTTTTCGCGCAAAATTTTTTCCGCAATGTCGGACATTTTGCGAACTTCTTCATCCGAAGGCAAATCAAAATATTCGAGAGTGTTAATTTCGTCGGCAAGTTGAGTTTGAAGTTTTGAACCGCGTTTTAAAGCCAGCGCATGCAAAGTTATATCGTCGGGATTGAGTTCGAGAATTTTTTTCAAGCTGTCTTCAACGTCAGATAAATTTTCGCCCGGCAGTCCCAAAATTAAATCCATATTTATTTTAAAATCCGTCGAATTTCTTATTTCGTTGAAAGCCAAAATAATTTGTTCGGCAGAATGTTGCCGCCCGATTCTGTCCAAAGTTTTTTGTTGCATTGTTTGAGGGTTGACACAAACTCGCGTAACTTGAAAATTTTTCATCGCAGAAATTTTTTTGGCGTTGATCGTGTCAGGTCTGCCGCATTCGACGGTAAATTCTTCGACGCTTTCGGAATAAAAATTTTTAAAAACTTTTTCCAACATCTCGGCAAAAAATTTCTCGGGCAATGCGGTCGGAGTGCCGCCGCCGATATAAATGTTCTGAACTTTGAAATTATAATTTTTAATTTCATTCGTCGCCGCGTCAATATCTTTCGTCAAAACTTCCATAAACTCGGAAATTTTTTCTTCGCTCGGCAAAACATTCGCGGGAAATGAGCAGTACAAACATCTCGTAACGCAAAAAGGTATCCCGATATAAATCGAAACGGTTTTTTCGTCCGCAGAATTTAAAATCGGAATTTGTCTGACAGCAACTTCGGTTAAAAGTTGCGCCTTTTCGTAACTCGTCAAATAATCTTTGCGAAGGCGGCGAGAAATTTTGTCTCTGTCAAAAACTCCGTGACTCGTCACGCCGTAACCCTGCGAAATCCAGCGATGAACAATTTTTGTCGGTCGCACGCCGTGCATAATTCCGTAAGGCACGGGAGAAAAATTTAAATCTTCCGTGAGAATTTTATATAGATTTTTTTTGACAAGGCGGTGAATTTCGGCACGTCTTTTTTCTTCAGGACGAACATTTCCGCTGACTTTGAAAATTTTTTTTGAGCCGTCTTTTTCGACAGTCAAGCGCGTGGAAATTTTTTCATCTTTGACGGTATTTTGAATTTCAAATTTATCAAAGTCCGCATTTTCCGTCGCAGAAGCAATTTCAATGTGAAACGCCCGCAAAACTTCGCCGACAATTTTAACGATAACTTGATCTATGCTGTTGAGCGTAAAATTTTTTATTTTCATCTTGCCGCCTCCTTCAAAAATAAAATCAGCCGTCTGCGCAAAAACTTGACTCCAAAACCGAAACAACCGCCTACAATGAACTCTCGTTGCTGCATATGCCCTGGCGAGATTGTCAGTACGGGTAATAGTTCGGCGAAACCAAGTTCCTGCACACACGGCTGAAACTTTGATAAAAATAATGGCGGAGAGCAAGGGATTCGAACCCTCGGTACGGTATCAGCGCACACACGATTTCCAGTCGTGCTCCTTCAACCACTCGGACAACTCTCCGCAAGACTTGCATAATATATCACTCAAAATTTTCTCTGTCAAGCAAAAAAATTTTTTGGATTTTTTCATAATATTTTCAGGGGG